>JAQGGU010000060.1 GCA_028289265.1 Candidatus Saccharimonadota bacterium
AGGCACGTCTCATAGGCTTCACTGTAATTATCGCCTGCCAGAACTACTTCAGCACCATAACCCCTGACTGCTTCGACTTTGATGGCAGGCGTGGTACGAGGCATGACAATAGTTGCCTGTATCCCAAGCTTCTTCGCGCTAAGTGCGACCCCTTGCGCGTGATTACCGGCACTAGCAGCAATTACACCTTTTTGCTTTTCTGCCTTACTGAGCTGGCGCATTTTGTTATACGCGCCCCGAATCTTAAACGAATGTACAGGTTGTAGGTCTTCTCGTTTGATATACACCGAGTTGTGAAGTTCTTGTGATAGTTTAACCGCTGGCTGTAAGGGCGTTTCTATAGCAACATCGTAAACTTGTGCCAGCAGCGTGTCTCGTATCGTGTTTTGCATTTATAGTTCCTCCACTGTAACGTCTTCAACATCTACAAGGCGGCTTAGTAAATGCGGTAGTGCTGAGTGCCAGCGCTGCTCGCCTTCTATTGTCATTGTCAGCTTAGCTGTAGTGGCGTCAACAGTTTTGGTTGAGAGTTCCAAGACGATGTAGCCGCGACGGCTCAAGTTTTGCAGGCACCGCGGCAGTACAGTAACGCTTTGGCGCACCCTAAGCACTAGCCGTGCCTTATTCTTGTATTCAGCCATGAGATTAGGTGCTCCCTGTTGGTTTGGTAATTGCTGTCGTGGGTGCCTCAAGTAACATGTGGTCATAGCTGAGTCCGGCCGGTATCATCGGGTAGACATTATCGCTTTTGGCTACTTCGCACCACACTACTACCGGCCCTCTGGTATAGGCTAGTGCTTCCTTTAGCGTAGATTCAGTGCTGTTTGGCTCAGTAATATGGAAGGTCTTAATGCCATAGGCTTCGGCCAATTTACAGAAATCCGGATTGCCCTCCAGGGCTACACCACTTTCGCGGTTATCGTAGAAAATTTCTTGCCACTGCCGCACCATGCCCAGATATTTATTATCCAAAATGATAATTTTTATCGGTAATTTATGGACCGCTGCCGTCGCTAATTCATACTCAGTCATCTGAAATCCACCATCTCCGCTGATGCTAATGACCATGTCATCGGGACGTCCTAATTGCGCCCCTATGGCAGCGGGCATACCGAAGCCCATCGTTCCTGCTCCGCCGGAGCTGAGCCAGTTGCGGGCATGCCGGGTTTTATAAAATTGTGCCGCCCACATCTGGTGCTGTCCGACATCCGTCGTCACGACCGCGGTTCCGTCAGTGAGGTCATGAAGCGCGGCAATTACTTGCTGCTGCGTAAGCTTGTCGTTTTCGTCATAGCGCAGCGGATACTGCTGCTTGAGACGATGTATACGGTTTAGCCACGCGGTTCGTGTTTTTGGTTGGACTATTCTGGAGAGTTCACTAAGGGCTACTTTAGCATCAGAGACTATAGCGTGATCAGCTGTGACCATTTTGTTGATTTCACTGGCATCGATATCGATGTGGCATATGGTTGCCTGGCGGGCGAATTTTTCGGTATCACCGACTATACGATCATCGAACCGCGAACCGATATTTATCAGGCAGTCTGTTTCTTGGACTACAAAATTCGCGTAGGCCGTGCCATGCATACCCAGCATACCCAGGCTGAGTTCATGCGTCTCGTCGAAAGCGCCTTTGCCCAGCAGTGTCGTGATGACCGGAATATTATTGTCGATTGCAAAAGACCGTAATAGTTCAGTAGCGCTACTTATCAGAACTCCTTGTCCAGCAAGTATGACAGGACGGTTTGCCTTTGTAATGGCACGTGCCATAGCCGCCATATCCGGAGGTTTTGCTGTTTGAGCTGGCTCTGGCTCGGATGCCGTATCGTAAATGCTAGCGCCACACGGAGCGGCACTTATGTCTTTTGGAATGTCTATGACTACGGGGCCGGGACGACCTGACGTAGCTACCTTGAAGGCTCGGTGCACAGTTTCTGGCACCGAATCGGCACTTAGTATCTGATAACTATGTTTTACAACCGGCATACTAAGATTGATAACATCAGTTTCCTGAAATGCATCGAGGCCAAGCATGCTAGTAATCTGTTGCCCGCTGATGAGTATGAGAGGAACGCTGTCCATATGCGCCGTCATGAGTCCTGTAATTGCGTTGCCAGCGCCCGGTCCACTTGTCACTAGAGCCACACCGGGCCTACCTGTCGCGCGGGCATAACCGTCTGCCATATGTAAGGCTCCCTGCTCATGGCGGGTAGCTATGAGTTTGATAGGCGTCCTGGTGGTAACAATGGCGTCAAAGATGGGAATCACTGCACCTCCGCTATAGCCAAAAATATACTCTACGCCAAGCACTTCGAGCGTACGGATGAGCGCCTGCGCCCCGTTAAGCTGTTCCTTAGACGAACTCATGATACAGACTCCTTATAAGCGACGGCTTCAATTTCGACGAGTAGTTCATTGTTGGCTACGCTAGGTAGGGCAGAAACTTCAACGCATGATCGTGCCGGACGCGGCTCCGCGAAGTATGTAATGTAGACGTCATTGACCGCCTTGAAGTCATTCATATGCCTTAGAAAAACCGTAGTTTTCACTACGTCCTTCATTTCGAGGCCGACTTTTTCGAGCTGATTACTGAGGTTATGTAAAACCTGCTGTGTCTGCGTGACGACATCCGGTGCAATAATTTTCTCATGACTTACACCTACCTGACCTGATACGAAATAGTAATTGCCTGCTTTGCGCACTGGTGAGTATGGCCCGAAAGTAGTTGCCATGAAAGTTTTTACTCCTGCTCACTCGCAACACGGACTGTCATGCCGCCGTTTGCTGCTAATCGTGCTGAAAGCTGGGCGGCTTCCGGGTTACTGAACTCATGGAACTGTATAATGGGTGAGCCCTGAGAGACTTCACCTACAAAACCTACCTCCGAAACCGGCATCTCAGTGCCGTCTATCATGCGGCAGGTGCCGGTTTGGGGGTCGACGTCTCGGACTGTATTTGGATAAAAGTTCATGGGATACTCCTTCGTAAAATAGTTAGATAAAAAAATAGGCTTCTGGTTGAAGCCTTCGGGTTTTAGGACTGTGCTGGCGAAAATTTTATTTTCGGGCTTCAACCATTGTGAAGCACAGCCCCTGCAAGAGGAGAATGAGGCTGAGAATAATCTCTATCTTCACGACTGGTAGTTGAAACTTTTGAACAAACATATCTAATCTCTATGAAACTCCTCTGTGCGCGGTTTGTCAAATCTATACTGCTTATGCATGACATTTATCACGTTGACAAAACTGCAAAACTATATAAAATAGGCATCGTGACTAAATCATACCGCCAATTTAATCAGCCCGCATGCCGCAAGACGATTGTGTGGATGCTCGCTGGTGAAAATTTGTTGGTCTGATCTCACGAGCGAAAATGTAAATGAAAAAATTAAGCCGGACCAACAAAATGGTCCGGCTTTTTTAAAGCCCACACAAACACTTCAGCTATTTTTAAAACCCGACACCCCAGTAAATCATATTTTTGGAAAGTGACTATGTCCACTTTATTGAATAACGAAGCATTGCTAACCCCGCCTCGCGTTATAGATCCGTGCGAAGTACGGTCAACTCTTATAGCGCAAGAGATGCGTGACCCAGTTGCTAAGCCAAGCTATGTATTCGAGAATGAGCTGGACAGCGACCGCGAATTTTACGGCCGTACTCCATATCAGTCGGCAGATGAGCATGAGATTGAGACAAAGGCCGCTCTAATGGCCGGAATGGCTATCAGTATTGCCCAACAGTCGTATGACTTTGCTACTCCACCCTCTTTCTATATCGGCAATCCCTTTAATGACCCTGTCAAAAATCGTGCACTCGAAAAGTTGGCAACGATAGCTGACAGGTGGCTCGACATAACAGTATGATCAGGTTGAACCGGCTTACTGTAACTGGCTGAGCTTGAACTGGGTGTAACGCTCGGCCGCCAACCGTGTGAGTTCGGGGTCCTCATCTTTATTAATGAAGATCATGGCTTCAGCTAGCAATGGATGAATCTCTGCAATCTTTTGGTACATTTGCTGTGCAATTTTACGGTAAGTAGGGTGGCCTTGCGGTCCAGTACGTAATTCAAGCATTTGAAACGCTTCGCGGGCATTAATTGTCACCTTCCACCTAACGTTGTGGCCTTGTAGGACTGCGTACTGGGCTAACAGTTGCCCATGGACAGCTTGGATGCGACTATATAAGTCAAGACTAAGATCGAAGCACTTTTCAAATTGTTCAGTGAGGCCCGCCTCCTCAACTAATTTCGGTACCTCATAGCCTAGTCGAGGGCTGACTTCCTGCCAGTTCATGTCATCCACCATCCGGTGCCGTTGTAAGGCCTTAAAAACGCCATAATCACTAACGATATCGAAGCTGTAATGTATCTTTTCGAGAGCTCGACCGGGGCGATGTCGTCGGTTTAAGCGTTCGCCCATGTAGGACCGGAAAACCTCCACCTTGCTCTCATAGTCCAGTTTACTGACTTCGGTTTGTAATTGCTCAAGCGGTAAACCACTGTGCTCGTATAGCATGTCCGGAACAATATCTAGCTCATTACGGGTCGTATACTTTACGAGTGTGACCGGGTCGGTGATCGCAGCGTGGTGCATTGGCAGTAAATCATGAGCAAGCTCTTTCACTTTTGCATGGGTATTCGCACGGTAAGCTACCATTGCGCCACCGCGCTCCGGCTTATCGGCTCGTTCTAAGAATACTGGCATGACCTTGCGGGCTTCTGTCAAAAGCTGTTGTCCCAGCTCTCGAGCTTCAAGAAGTTCATCGCTAAGCAAGTGCATAATTAAGCTT
>JAQGGU010000066.1 GCA_028289265.1 Candidatus Saccharimonadota bacterium
CACGATCACCGCCGAAGTACCCCCAATGAGCCACAGGCTGTCAAATGATTTCTTTTGCCGGCGAACTAACAATGTCATAACAACAATATTCGTCGTAAGCCCCAGTAGTGAAAGTAGGGCGAATGGGTTGAACCTAAAGTCAAAAATCGGCATGACGGTATGTGACTGTACCAGGAAGGGGACTGCCAGTAACACACCAACCAATAACAATATCCCTATGGAGAACAATGATTCTCGAGCATCAGTACGTGTCATAGACCGTAATGGTTCTTAAGCATTAGCTTTATTATGACACCTTAGCTTGAGATTAACTATTCCGTAATAGGTTGCAAGCTTCGCCATTGCTCGATTTAAGGCAGCCTCACTGGCGGCTGATGGTTTTTGAAAGCCTGATATCTTCTCGCAAATTGCAATGAGGCAGCCTTTACCTCGTCACTGGTTGCATGCGGTTCAATCAAAGTTGTAGAGTTGCTTAATGTTTCTACACATAGCTCTATAGTAGTAAACGAAGAGACTTGTCGGTAAGAACTGTCCCATAGTGCTTATGCTTAGAGGGCCATCGTTCGCACTATTACAACTGAACTAACTGGTCAAAAAGCTGTTTTTATATATGAGCCGTGAGAAATCAATTCGTATCTCACGGCTCATCATTCGGAGGTGATTATTCAGCGAGTAGTGTTGCTAGTCGCTCAAAGCTCTCACGTGCGCCGCTCTCCATGCCTGTACTTACCATGCCATCACGGTCTGCAATGGTCTCGAAGACTGCCGTGCTTGTGACAGTAGTCTTACCATCTGTTTCATCGAAGCGGATGACGTTGAAGGAGACGTGGCCTGGTACTCCCTCGAACTCAAAGGTCTGGACGATTCGCTCGTCCTTGATAACGTCGTGGTAGACGCCGTGAAAGCCGTATTCTGCACCAGTTGGGTCTGTGCTGACATAGCGCCACTTACCGCCAGGAACCGTGTCCATAGACTCAATCTTCATGCTAAGAACCGAAGGACCCATCAACTGCACGAATAATTCGGGATTCGTATAAGCTTCAAAAACCTTATCTTTGGTCGCGTTAAATTCGCGGCTAGTTATGACTTCGTAGCTATTTGGTGTGGCCGTAACTGTTGTTTCTGACATGTATTGCTCCTTTATGTAGCTTGTTTCTCGAGTAAGGCGTCCAAACGTTTGTACCTGGTTTCCCATAACTTCTGGTACTCATCTAAAATTATGGTTACGCTTTCGATTGTGTCTGGTGCGATGCTTACCAGTTGCTCTTTGCCTCGGCGCCGCTTAATGACCAAGTGGGCTCGTTCCAGGACTAACAAGTGCTTCGATATCGCACCGAACGTTAATTTATAAGGCTCTGCTATTTCGCTGATACTTAGCTCTGCCGCTGCCACACGACGAAGAATATCCCGCCTCGTGGAGTCAGCCAGTGAACTAAAAATATTATCGAATTCTAACGTACGTTCTACCATGCAGTAGAATGATATAGTTTCCCATTAGTAATGTCAATAGTTATTCGTATTCTAAATATAAAGCCACTCTCTAGAGTGGCTTTATATACTAATTCTTACTGGAGGGCCATCGTTCGCACTATCGCAACTGAGATTAGTCAGACGCAGCCCCAAATAGGAATAGACTTTCGCCCTCTGGGTTCAAGATGACAAACGCAAAATGCCAAAAAGTGTAATAAATTGGCAGCCCTTCTTCAATACTTGTTGAGTATATGATGCTACTATCTGATACGAAATCACATATCTTGCTTACAAAATCTTGTTGCGTTTCCTTAAGAGATGTTTCTTGCTCGGAAGTTAGTTCCAATCCTGCACCTTGGTCTCCCCGATAGTCAAAGCAGTTCTGAACTTGCTTAAGCATCGCGTTGCTGTCGGTAATCTCATAGGATGCATCACCGGGCTTAGATTTTTCGTATTGTTTTTTAATTTCTTGCTGGACGTCCTCTAGGCTTTGCGCCGAGGCTATTTTTATTACACCAAACGACGGGGCATAGTTGTGGCCGTACATTTGGCGAGCGAGTTGCCAGCCTAAGGCATCAATTTCATTTTTTGGTTCTTGTGCGTTCATAATTTGAAGTATAACAAAAACTCCTCAAAAGAGGAGTTTAGGTAAATCTCGATTGGAGGGCCAGCGGGGACTTGAACCCCGGACACCCTGCTTAAGAGGCAGGTGCTCTAACCAGCTGAGCTACTGGCCCATACTACGGTGCAAACCCTGAAGGGTTTTCCCGACGCACCAGCAAAATGAGATACATTTTGTCGGGCTTCCCCTTTCCGTGCGTGGTTTACGGTCTGAAGTGTCCGTATCACTCGCTTACAATGGGGCGCGGTGCAACGGGAATACTTTAGCAAAATACCTCTGTTTTGGCAATACCCAAACACAACCCGCATAAGCGCCCCTTATCTGTTACAATAGTTCAAATGAAGATATTAAACGGCAGAGAACTGGCTGAGTTTATAAAAGAACGGCAGGCACATGAGGTGCGGGCTCTTCGCCAGGCGCACGATATTTATCCCAAGCTGGCTATTGTCGTGACCGTAGAGAATCCTGTTATCGATGTTTATATGCGTATGAAAAATAGATATGGTGCCGATATCCTTGTCGATGTCGACATCCACAGGGTCAAGCAGGATGACGCGCCCAAGCTTATACAAGAGCTCAACGAGGACCCAGGTGTCCATGGGATCATTGTGCAGTTGCCACTGGAGCGCCCAGATGAAACGGATGCCATCGTCGATCTTGTCATGCCAGAAAAGGATGTCGACGCTCTTGGAAGGGATGCTATTTTTGACCCGGCAACTCCTATGGCTATTCTCTGGCTATTAGCTGGCTACAATGTCGACTTGCAGGGCAAAAAAGTACTACTCATCGGTCGCGGCAAGCTCGTCGGGGCGCCGCTGGAGCGAATATTCCAGAGTTCTGGTATCGATGTTTCGGTTGCGACGCGCGCCACAGAAGACCTTGCGGCTGAAACTCTTCAGGCGGATGTCATTATCACTGCTACCGGTAGCCCCGCCATCTTATATGCGGATATGATCAAGGAAAAGGCCGTTGTTGTGGATGCTGGTGTGGCAGGCGAGGAAGGTAAGACCGTCGGCGACCTGGCTGAAGATGTGTACAAGCGTGATGACCTGACTATTACGCCGACAAAAGGCGGTGTCGGTCCACTGACCGTTTCTGCTTTGTTCGAGAACGTTATTCGCGCCGCAAAACAGAGGATACAATGAAAATAGGTGTATTTGACTCCGGTATGGGCGGGTTGTCGGTCGCGCGGGCGATCGAAAGAGACTTGCCCGAATATGAAGTACTATTCAGGAACGACGCCAAGCATGTACCGTACGGTTCAAAAACGCCGGAAGTACTGCTGGGCTATGTTGAGCCAATCCTGCAATCCTTGGCCGACGCCGGTTGTGAGGTCGTCGTCGTGGCCTGCAATACCGTATCAACGACCCTGATAGACCAGCTTCGCGGCCGCATCTCCGTGCCGCTTATAGCCATGGAACCTATGGTAAAGCCGGCAGCTAAGATGACGAAAAGCGGCGTGATCGCTGTCTGTGCGACCCCTACAACCCTAAAGAGTGCGCGCTATGCCTGGTTGAAACAAGAATATGCAAAGGATATTAAAGTAGTTGAACCCGATTGCCGTAACTGGAGTAGGATGATCGAAGCCAAAAAATTCGACGCGGCACTGGTGCAGGATGAGATTAATGACGCCATAGTTCTTGGCGCTGATGTCATAGTCTTAGGCTGCACGCATTACCACTGGATTCAGGAAGAAATCAAAGCTATTGCCGGAAGCCGTGCGCAAGTTATCCAGCCGGAACCGGCTATTATTAAACAGTTGAAGACCGTTATCAGTAAGTTATCTTAGACGTATATCTATTGGGCCAGAGAGTTTACGGCCTGCTGGAATTGGGCTGCTCTGTCCTTGTAATCTTTGAACAGGTCGAAGCTGGCGCAACCGGTAGACAGCAGCACTACATCCCCGCTCTCAGCGAATGACTTAGC
The DNA here is from genome assembly GCA_028289265.1 of Candidatus Saccharimonadota bacterium. Taxonomy (GTDB): domain Bacteria; phylum Patescibacteriota; class Saccharimonadia; order Saccharimonadales; family UBA4665; genus UBA4665. The sequence continues at coordinate 4,019 of JAQGGU010000066.1, forward strand.
AGTAGCTACGATGTCCGTCATGTTGTCGCCGCCATGTACGATAGTGGCATAGCCGGCACCGATGAGAGCTTTTTCAATGGCTGGGGCAGTTTCCCCTATCAGGATGGCAAACTTTACATGGTGGGATTTGACAGTGCGCGCCAATTCATCAAAAGAGGTCCCTTTGTCTGATCCGCCGAGAATCACAATTTTCGGTTCCTCAAAGGCTTCGATGGCTACCATGGCCGTTTCTGGCGTCGTGCCGAAAGAGTCGTCATAGTACGCTACGCCATTTAGGGTGCGCACCAGCTCGAGGCGGTGTTCTAGACCGCTAAAAGTAGTCACTACTTGGCGTACGGCCTCTCTGTCATGTCCAATAATTTCCCAGGTCGCAGCAATGGCGGCGCAGACATTATCCCAGTTGTGCTCTCCTAGTAATGCTAATTCATCAACACTACAAATCTCTTCGTTTGCCGCCACGATATGGCCATTTTCTACCCGCACACCACGTTCAGGTTCCTGAGAAAGCCCTACGAGATGGTTGATAGGCTTAGTTTGGTACCAGCCTTTTACGCCCGGACTCGAGCGGACTATTTCTATAGAGTTCTCACTGCAGGCGTTGTATATCGCAAGGTCTTCTGGCGTTTGGTGCGCGAAAAGCTGCCGTTTAGCGTCAAGATATTCAGCCATATCGGCATGCCAGTTGAGGTGTTCCGGCACCACCATCAGGCACACCGCGGCATTCGGCGAATACTTGCAGTCGATGAGTTGGAAGCTGGAAAGCTCCAGGACTACCCAATCATCGACGGTTACTTCTTGTATAAAACTGAGTGCAGGCACGCCAATGTTGCCGCCGAGAAACACTTTATTGCCAGCTGCCTCGAGGATTTTAGTAATAAGCGTGCTGGTCGTACCCTTACCTTTGGTGCCGGTAACGCCAATGATATTTTTGGTAGGGGAGGCTTTGAAAAATTCGTTGGTGCCGGAAGTGATCTTGTCGGCAACCGTTGGATTATTCTCCAATATAAGAGAGGGCTTGAGACCGGGCGTGCGGACGAGGACGTCGAATCGGTCAAGGTCTTTCAGGTAATCCGGTCCCAGTACGCTGTCAGCGCCTTCGGGTATCTCGATGTCGGTCTTCTGGTCACAAATAGTGACGTCATGGCCTTGGGCTTTAAAATACTCGTAGGAAACTTTACCTTCGGTGTCGTAGCCTAAAATCGCAACTTTCATTACGCGCTTAGGTGTTCTTTAACGAGTTCGGCGACCTGGCGCGGTGTCATGTCCGCCTTCAGGATGACTGCGGTGACGTTCAATGAACGGACGGAGTCAGGAATTTCCTGTTCGCCTTTGTTGGTAAGGATAATAACCTTGATATCTTTGCCCCAGTCGGTGGCGCGCAGTTTGGCGAGCATTTCGTCGCCCGTCATTTCGGGCATCATGAGGTCGAGCAGGATGATGTCCGGCTTCATAGATTCAGTGAGCTCAAGGCCGAGCTTACCATTTTCGGCAGTCTCTACGTCATAATTTTCGGCTTCAAATTTGAAGCGGTACATCTGTGATATTGCTTGATCGTCTTCGATAATGGCTATTTTGGGCATAGCTGCATTTTATATGAATCACCTCATAAAGTACAAATTGTAGGTTTCTATTTTGTGCTTCAGCTGAGGATTTCTTTTACCATCTCAACCACTTGTGTTGGCGTGTGATGCACTTTGACCACATAACGGTCGACGCGCAGGAATCGCAATGAATGCGGCGCTTCACTTTTACTGATGTTGGTCAGTATGACCACCCGCATGCTACTGCCCCAATCTGTTTCTCGTAGCCTAATTAGCATCTCGTCGCCAGACATAACTGGCATTCGGAGGTCGAGCAGGATGAGGTCGGGCGCAAAAGTCTTGGCTTCCTTAAGTCCGTGCGAACCATTGCAGGCTTCTGCGGTAGTAAAGCCTTCTCTCTGTAACTTCATTGTGTATAGATTACGAATAGCATCATCGTCTTCTACAATCAGTATTTTGTGATTCGAGTCATTCTGCATAAATATGTCCTTGATTTTTAGCACAGAAACTGCTATATTCCAAGTAGATACGCTATATACAGTGTATCTACGGCACATTAGAAGACTAAATAACACATAGGCCTCAAAAAGGCTTATGTGTTTTTTATTTATCTAATGATTATTGACAAATATCAAGTTATATAGTAAAATATCGCCTATGTCCATAAACGACAAATCTATCACACATGAGCAAGTTATCCCTGTTGTAGAATCACGCTTGTTCGAAGATCACCCAACCGCTCGATTCGCGATTGGAATATTAGCTGTTGAAGATGTAGTCGTGCCAGGACTTGAGAATGAATACCAAGGCTATTTCGACTTACGCCGCAACGTATATGTAGAACAAACGGGTCAGTTACACCCTTCGGAGCTCAATGAAGAAGGCAAGGATCATGATGCGGATGACGCTCGGTCAGTTGCGTTCGGTATTATCGAGAACCGTATTGTTGACCAACGAGTTGTCGCCGCGACCCGGCTTATCATAAAAGGCTTCGGGTCTGATGAACAAAAAGATGCTTCATTGCCGATAGAAAGTTTTTGCCCGGATATTTTTGGAGACAATCCTGCCCCGAACGGAAGCTTGGAAGTTTCCCGGCTCATCGCACGACACGAAAAGGCTCGCATGCAGGATGTATTGAGATCGCAGATATATGCTGCGTCGCTTGCCTATATTGACGGACACAACTTGGGTCCTACCTATGGCGTCATAGAGCCATGGTTGCAAAGGTTTTTGCAGGCAACCATTCCCGTAGAACCAATAGGCGAAGCGCGTTACGTCGAACATTATCTAGATTATAATGTACCGATTCGAGTCGATACCGAGGCTTTTGTGAATCAGATGAATACGACTCACCCTGGTGCGATAGCTACCATGCAGCAGAATGAAGGTTCTATGACCTATTTTGGAAAGGCGCAGTTGGCTCGACGGGTTCAAAACGTTATTCCCTTGCAGCCTGAACGCCATAATGCTGACGAAGTAAGCGCCTAAATAAACCCTATGAGACCTCATTATGTTAACAATTGATTCACCTGAACTGTCACGTAATTATGGCTACTGGAACCAGGACGAGCAGCGCGCGTTGCTTGATTCGCGTGTTGCCATTGGAGGTGTGGGAGGCGCAGGATTTCCGCTTGGCTTGGCGCTGGCTCGCGCCGGAGTAACAGAGTTTGCCGTAGCTGACCCGGACACAATTGCTGAAACTAACTTCAATCGGCATCCCGGTGCCTTCGTCGACACCCTTGGAAAGAACAAGGCTGAAGTTTTTGCGGATATGGTAAAGAGAATCAACCCTGATGTAACTGTCGATGTATATACCGAAGGTGTCAATGCGGATAACGTAGAAGATTTCGTGACGGGCGCAGATCTTGTATTCGATGGAATTGATTTCAACCACCCCGCAGAAAGCGTCAGGTTGCACCGACAAGCTAGGGCAATGGGCAGGCCAGTCCTTACTGGCCTTGAAATAGGCCCAAGTGCAGTTGTCACGTCCTTTAGGCCCGACGGTATTACATTTGAGGAAGCAATGGGCTATAAGCCAAATGATACTCTTGAACAAATTGCTGAAAAAACAGCTGACGGTGTAGATTTATCTGCTTCAGTCGCATATCTGCCATATAAGAGCACAAACATAAAAGTCATGGAGGCCGTCCAAAAGGGGGCAGAGCTGCCAACGACCGTATTTGGTGTAGATTTATTTGGTGCGGCTACTGGCCAAGAAGCTTTCAATCATCTTACCGCAGGTGTTGCCGTCTCTCCAGCGCCGCGGAGCCTACAAGTGGCACGCAATCTCTTAGGTCACGTACGGCGCGGTAATAACCGACGCGAGCCCGTTTGGGCCCCCGATTACTTAGTAGTGGACTTGGAGCGCATGAAGACCAAGGTCATTCGGCAGTCCCGCCCACGATTTTATATGTATGCCACGCTCTTATCGGTTCGCTCCAAGTTAGGTCTCAACCCAGACTTGGTTTATGGCGACGACAAAGATGCTGATTTTTAAAAAAGCATTGATCTTACTGTTAAGATCCAACCAAAGATTTTAAAGCTTTCGTTATTTTGCTTATGGCTAGTAGAATAAAGTAAGATGTTTGACTTTTATTTGGTCATAGACTTGATAGTAGTGATAGCGCTAAGTGCTTTGGCGTTAACCGTGCTTTTGCAGAATAGTAAGGCTAGGCTCAACCGAACCTTTGCACTATTCGTAGTCAGTATCAGCATTTGGATCATTGCAAATTATGTAAGTAACGATACGGATTTATCTCCTCGGGTTGCAACTGTAGCAAATTACTTTGTGTTCTTCTTCAGCTATGCGGCTGCGATATACCTAACACAGTTCATCCTTAGCCTCTCTTCAGACAATAAGCTACAGAAAATATTCAGCAAAATATATTGGCCTCTTTTCACTGTAGCACTTATGGGTGCTACGCCGCTTGTGGTTACTGGCGTATCGCTTCAGGACAGTGTTTATGCCGTCCATTTTGGTGCTTTATCGCCTCTGTACTTCACATCACTTATAGTTGTCATTGTTTCCGCTATCCTCATAGCACGCCGAAATATCAAAAAGACGACAGGAGATCAGCATGCCCGCCTGAAGATATTGTTCCGTAGCATGTGCTGGACGTTTCCAATTCTGCTTCTTGCCCAGGCGGTACTTCCGGCGGCCACTGGGTGGTTCGGTCTTACTAACATAGGTATTCTCCCAATGCTTATTCTGGTGTATGGCCTGTATTACGGCGTGGTTAAGCACAGGATGTTTGATTTACGTTCTTTTGTGTTCCGGGCGGCGGCCTACCTTCTGACAACAATGACATTGAGCTTTCTGTACGTCGGGCCGATCGTATACTTCTTAGACATATTCATCCTGGAGACTCGTTTTATCCTAAGTAAGTTCGTACTTGAGGTCCTACTTATTACCGTTGCCGCGACAAACTATGGAAGAATAAAAAGTTGGTTTGATGGCCTGACCAGTAAAATATTCTTTCGTGATGCTTATGACTCTGCCGCACTGCTGGGTCAACTTAACAGACGACTGGTCGCTACTACTAACTTGTCTAAGGTTCTTGAGGACAGTGCAGAGTTTATCGCCACGAGCTTAAAGGCGGATTTTTGTATTTTTACCCTACATGAAGGCGAAGATTCTTTGCCTCGCGTGTTTGGGGGTAAAGAAAAAAAGATTTCCGCCTCAGCGTTAAAAAAGGCCTATCAAGTAATGGGCCAGAGCCAGGAAAATATTTTAGTTACCGAGACTATCAGCGGGGTACAGCAGCACCTCAAAGATACCTTAGCGGGCAGCGATATAGCTGCAATAATACGGTTGTCCAACAATGAAAGTTCCGGTAATACCCTAGGGTATATTCTCCTAGGGTATAAGAAGAGCGGGAACCCCTACGACGGTCAGGATGTGCGTACTTTAGAATCGGTTGCTGATGTACTTGTAATCGCCATACAAAATGCACTGCATTATGAGGAGATACAGAGGTTCAACCTTACATTGCAGGAGAAGGTTAGTGATGCGACCTCACAGTTGCGGAGAACGAATGCGAAACTCAAAACTTTAGATGAGACCAAGGACGACTTCATTTCTATGGCGTCGCATCAGCTGCGTACTCCGCTTACCAGTGTGAAGGGTTACCTCAGCATGGTGCTCGAGGGTGATGCGGGTAAGCTAA
>JAQGGU010000089.1 GCA_028289265.1 Candidatus Saccharimonadota bacterium
AGATGCTCCCGCCGCTTGTATAAGCATGACATTCCTGACTTTGGGACCCTTCGACTGCTTGTTAGCCATTTCGGCTGCCTTGACGGCTGCCGGCCCTCCCATTGAATGGCCCTCCGCGTCAAACTCCTTAATGCCATGTTTGTTATAGATATCTCTCATAACAGCGCTGACCTCTTCCGGCAGCAGGTCTTCGGGATGTAGTAAGCTACGCGGAGTTAGCGTACGGATACCTTGATGCCGTGCGGGCTTAATGGTAACTGCGTTTTGGCCGCCTAGTGCCATCGCATGCGCCATTGGTACATAGGCACTTTTGGTTGAGCCAAAGCCCGGGACAAGAATGTTTAGAACTGTGCTGCCAAGGGGCACTACAGTGTTAATCGTATAGGGAACACGAACATTATCGCCGTAGGCTATGCCTGATACTTTTGACAGATATGGATTGTTAGAACGCGGATGGCGCTTTTGGTATAGACGCGCAAGCTGTAGCTGTGGCTCATAAAACCCGTCATCCGGAGCTTGTTCATTCGTACGGTGGGGAGAAGCCATGTCGTCTCTAAGTCCTATTGTATACTCTATGAGCAATAGTACTCTGAGCATAAGGGAAGTCAATATAAAAAGCTTATGTTTTAATGGAAGGGGTAATAATCCGTGGCACGACTAAACAACCCAAAGATTTTCTGGTATATTAAGTAGAATATGGCCGACCTCACACGGGACGATATCTTAAAATTGGCTGCGCTTTCGCGCATAGACCTCACGGATAATGAGGTTGATGAGTTTGCTGGTGAAATCAGCGAAATTCTTAAATATGTCGAGCATTTGAATGAGATAGATGTTGACGGACTGCAGCCAACAAGCCAGGTAACGGGACTGGTAAACGTAACTCGCAAGGATGAGATACAGGGTTACGGCTACGAGCCAAAAGATCTTTTAAAGAACGTACCCGAAGTGGAAGAAGATCAGATAAAAGTCAAAAGGATGATTGGTTAATCGAATGAGTACAAGCCAGTGGTTACCTATTCGGGATATTGCTGCCAAGGTAAATGGCGGGGAACTGAAAGCTGTTGACCTGGTTGAGCGTGCGCTGAGTACTATTGCTGAAAAAGAAGAATTCGCGGCAATACTGGCTACCACTGAGGTTCGTGCCCGTGCACGTGCCCAGGAGATTGACGCCCGCGTCAGCCGGGGTGAACACGCGGGTTCTCTAGCTGGAGTGCCATTCATAGCCAAAGATAATTTTCTTGTTTTTGGTGCCGAGACTACGGCTGCAAGCAATATCCTGAAAGGCTTCGACGCGCCATACCAAAGTACGGCTATCGAAAAGCTGGAAGCGGCTGGCGCTATTTGCGTAGCCAAGGCGAACCTGGATGCCTTCGCGCATGGCTCGAGTACCGAAAACAGTGACTTTATGGTTACTAAGAACCCGCATGATATCACGCGGGTTCCGGGTGGTTCATCAGGCGGTTCTGCTGCTGCAGTGATACTTGATATGGCGCCATTTGCACTGGGTACCGATACTGGCGGTTCTATCCGTCTACCCGCGAGCTTTTGCGGTGCTGTCGGCTACAAGCCAACGTATGGATTGGTGTCACGAAGCGGCGTTGTGGCTATGGCTAGTAGCACGGACGTCATTGGCCCGATGACCCGAACCGTTGACGACGCGGCAGTGGTACTTAATGTCATGGCCGGTCGTGACCCTCTCGACAGTACGACCATCGACCGTGAGGACGATGACTACACCTCATTTTCCGGTGATCTGAAAGGCAAAAAGGTCGGCGTTATTAAAGAGTACATGGCCGAAGGATTATCGACGGGTGTCCGTGAGCAGATCGAAAGCGCGATCGAAAAAATGCGTACTGCCGGAGCGGAAATCATCGAAGTCAGTCTGCCGACATTGCCGGCTGCGCTCGCGGTGTATTACATCATTTGTCCAGCTGAGGTCAGTAGTAACTTAAGCCGCTATGACGGCCAGAAGTATGGCTATACCTATGACCAGGCTGCAGATCTTGCGGAAAGCTACAGTAAGACTCGTTCAACCGGCTTCGGCAAAGAAGCCAAGCGTCGCATTATCATCGGAACTTACGTGCTTTCGAGCGGTTATTATGACGCCTATTACAAAAAGGCGCAGACGGTACGCACCAAGCTCATCGCTGAATTCGCGGCTGCTTTTGAACAGGTGGATTTCCTGGTTGGTCCAACGGCGCCGACGCCCGCATTTAAGATCGGTGAACATTCTAGCGACCCTTTGCAGATGTACTTGACGGATATTATGACCGTCGCCGTAAACCTAGTAGGCGTACCGGCGATTAGTATACCGGCTGGCACCAGTGAAGGGTTGCCAGTGGGGCTGCAGATTATTGCGGCGCAGCGCCAGGATAAAGATTTGTTAGCCACTGCAAAGGCAGCGGAGGGGCTGCTAGCATGAACGATAACCTTCTCTTAGTCGGTGCTTCTGTTGGCTTGATAGTTATCATGTTTATCGTGCGATTGGTCGTCAAAAGACGTTCGCCAAGAGCACTTAATGCTGAGTACTTCCAAGCACGCTGGAAAGAATTACAGAAAATGTGTGGCGACAAAACAACTTGGCCGTTAGCAATTATAGATGCCGATAAGCTGCTTGATGAAGCACTGCGAAAAAGCCGCGTAAAGGGAAAGACTATGGGAGAACGCCTTGTTACTGCCCAGCGCACGCTAAGTAATAACGATGCCGTCTGGTTCGCTCACAAGTTACGAAACAAACTGGTGCACGAAGATATGACTAACCTTAAAGAAGCCGATGTCAAGAATGCCCTCATCGGGTTTCGGCAAGCACTCAAAGATCTGGGGGCGCTCAAATGATCAGTGACGAAATCCGCAAACAATACACAGCGACTATCGGTATCGAATGCCATGTTCAGCTGAAAACAGCTACGAAGTTATTCTCCGCAGTTGGAAACGATGCACGTGAAGCACCACCGAACACTCTTGTGAGTCATATTGACTTTGGACTGCCCGGCGCGCTGCCGGTACTCAACGCGGAGGCTGTTCACCTTGCTATGAAGGCTGCTTTCGCGCTGGGTTCCGTGCCGCAGAAATTCAGTAAATTCGACCGGAAGCACTATTTTTATCCCGACCTTCCCATGGGCTATCAAATAACCCAGTATGATGAGCCTATTGTTCTTGGCGGCTCTGTCACAGTAAACATAGACGGCGAAAGCAAAACTATAGGTATCACTCGGGCACACATGGAAGCGGATGCCGGCAAAAGCGTGCATCCCGTAGGAAAAGATTATTCACTAGTAGACCTAAACCGGGCCGGTACGCCTCTCCTTGAGATTGTGTCTGAGCCTGAAATGCATACTGCAGCCGAAGCCAAAGCGTATGCCCACGAGCTGTACCTTCGTATGAAGTATGCTGATGTGTCGGACGCAAACCTCTACTACGGCAATATGCGTTTCGACGTGAATGTCAGTGTCAGTAAAACCGACCAGTTCGGTACGCGAACTGAGACAAAGAACATTAATAGTTTTCGTGCCGTCGAGAAAGTCGTTGATTACGAGATCAGCCGGCAAATACAGGTGCTTGAAGACGGTGGCGTGATACTGCAGGAAACGCGCGGGTGGGATGATACGAAGCTGCGAACCTTTTCTCAGCGCACTAAAGAAGATGCCCAAGACTATAGGTATTTCCCCGACCCTGACCTCCCTCCAATTGTTCTGACTGATGAGGATGTCGAAAATGTACGCGCCGAAATGCCCGTACTGCCCGATGAGTGGCGTCAGCGTCTTGGTGCCCTGGGCCTTGATACCTCCCAAGTTGAAGCTTTGCTCGATGCCCAGGTTGAGTTTACCGCGGAAGGGTATTTGCCCTTGCTTGAGCGCTCTATGGACGACTCCGTATTTGCCAAGCAGCTTGCCAACTGGATAGTTAATATTGATATTCCGTTCGTGCGTGACGCTAGTAGGGCTGTCAGTGTTGAACGAGTCGTACTCTATAAAGCCGTCACTGACCTTGTCGGTAGCGGTAAGATTAGCTCGACCAATGCCAAGGCACTTATCGTGGAACTTCTTGCTGTTGATACGCTTCCTGGCGACGTAGCCAAATATGCAGAAGAAAAAGGCTATATCCAGGTATCTGATGAAGGTGAAATCATGAAGGTTGTCGAGCAAGTCATTGCTGATAACCCAAAGCCAGTCGAAGATATCAAGAATGGTGAAATGAAGGCAATCGGTTTCCTTGTCGGCCAAGTGATGAAAGCTTCGCAGGGCAAAGCAAACCCGGCACTCGCCCAGCAGCTGATAAAAAAAGTGTTAGACTTGTAACATAACCGGAGGCAAATGTATGGCCAGTGCAGGAGAAAATGTCACTATTTTCAGAGATGTGGTCACTGGTTCGATTGCACAAAGCCTCGTGGGTCATGTTAGCTCTTGGTCTGGCACACGCCAGTGCGCACTAGTGAATGGTCTGCAGTATTTCTCATTAGGCACGCAGGATGCCCGCCCGGCGGTTTTAGATCAAAATGAGGGACGATGTTGGGGAATTGTCAAAAATAAGCACAGAGTAGCATCATTTACTGGTGAGATAGCTATTGTTTCGATAGAAGAGGAAGATGACCGCTTGCGACGCATCTGGCGTATAGCTACGCCGTTAGGGCAGACAACAGGCGTCAATAGTCAGCGAATACTGAGTACGTCAGATGAGGTGCAGTGGGCGGTCGACTGGGCTGTATCGCCTCACATGCGAGAGCGCGCCTTGGATACAGTATGTCAGCTGTCAGCGGAAGAGCTAGTACTTATCCGAGAAAGTTGTAGTAAGGGTGCGGGTAGTGTCTCGACCGTTAGTGACGGCTTCGCTGGCCTGCGTCGTTGGGGGGCTGTATGATGTTCAGCATTATTTTATTATCTAAAACGGAGTACGTATGACAAAGGTAACAAAAGCAGTTATAGCAGCAGCGGGTTTCGGAACAAGATTTTTGCCACAAACAAAGGCGATGCCAAAAGAGATGCTCCCGCTCGTCGATAAACCAATCATTCAGTATATTGTCGAAGACCTGGTGGCGGCCGGCATTAAGGATATTATCATAGTCGGAAGCAGCAACAAGCGGGCTATCGAAGACCACTTTGATATGCCAAGTCAGGACCTGTTAGCCAACCTGAAGGCCGGCGGACCGAGCAAGCAGCCATACATAGAGCAGATTGAGAAAATAGCTAACCTAGCCAATTTCGTATACATTCGACAAAAAGGCCCCTACGGTACGGCGACTCCGATTATGAACGCCGCACACCTTATCGGAAATGAACCGTTCATCTACTCCTTTGCTGACGATCTAACGGTAGCTACACCGAATAGTTTTCAGCAAATGGTTGCACTCTATGAGGAATATCAGGGTGGTATCTTGCCGTGTATCCAGATAAGTGACGACCGTGACTACAAGCGCTACGGAATAATCGGCGGCGAGCAGGTGCGCCAGGACGTTATCAAGATGGACTCTGTCATCGAAAAACCAGGTAAGGACGCGGCACCTTCCAATTTTGCGAGTGTCGGTGGTTATCTCTTTACGCCAGGTGTATTCTCATACTTGGAAAATGGCCTTAAAAATCTTCCCGAGGGCAAGGAATTCTATGTAACTGATAGTATCATCGAGCCAATGCTAAAAGATGGTAAGGCTTTCTATGGCTGTGCTATCCAAAACAGTAAGCGATATGACACTGGTGATAAACTCGAGTATATAAAGACGGTCATTGACTTTGCTCTTAAGGACCCCGATATGTCTGGTGAAATACTGGAATTTATCCGCACCAAAAACCGCTAGTTATTACTTAAGCAATTTAAGTGTTATAGTATGACTGTGAAATATCTTTATTCATTCATTTAACAATAATGATATATTTGCAAGCACAGTCCGCCTGTAAACCAACTTTAACTGGAGATACCACATGGAAAATGCCGAATCCATTCTTGTCATTATTGTATCAGCTGTACTAACGCTCTTCCTGATTGTTGCGATTGTGCTTATACTGCTTTCCATTAAGCTAGTAAAACAACTAAGAAAAGTTGCAGACAAAGCCGAAAAGGCCGTGGAATCAGTCGAACATGCCGGCGAACTTTTCAAAAATACAGCCGGTCCTCTTGGAGCTATAAAGTTTATCCGAAATATTATCAAGCAAACTAAAAAAGGAAAGTAATACTCATGAACAAAGCTTTTAAACGACTTGCTCTCGGTACAGTAATTGCAGGGGCTGCCGGATACGTCGCGGGTCTTTTGACTGCACCGAAAAGCGGCCGTGCCACTCGCAAGGATATTAAGGATGCTGCCGACAACACCATTACCGAGACTGAGCGTCAGTTCAAGAAGCTGCACACTGAGCTGAATGAATTGCTGAACGAGACGAAAAAGCAGAGTAAAACTGCCCAGGGCAAGGCGAAAACTGAGCTTGATGACCTTACTGCTAAGGCAGTAACAGCAAAAGAAAAAGCTCGTGAAATCCTCTCTGCCATTCACGAAGGCGACACTGAGAACAAAGAACTTCAGCGCGCTATGAATGATGCTACTAAAGCGGTCAAGCATCTCAAGACTTTCTTGAAAAAGTAATAGTCAAGAAACCATAACCATGTTGTAAAAGTCGCTCTCGCATTTATGTAGGGCGGCTTTTCCTTTATACTATATAAAAGAAGAGGGTAACAACATGGCTACACAGTCAGATCCGGTGGCGCTTAGTCCGCGGGACTACGTGCACCTGCACAATCACACCCAATATAGTTTGCTCGACGGTCTTACGAAACTGCCGGCTTTGTTTGATTTTGCTAAAAATACGGGCATGGAAGCAGTAGCCATGACCGATCACGGAACGCTCTCTGGCGCCATTGACTTTTATAAAAAAGGACTGGATAGCGGCGTAAAGCCAATCATTGGTATTGAGACGTATGTTGCAGCCCGCAGGCACACCGACAAAGACCCCCAGAAGGACAAACAACGTTACCACCTAATTCTGCTTGCCATGAACCACAAGGGCTACCAGAACCTTATGCAGCTAAGTACTACTGCCAACTTGCAAGGCTTTTACTATTATCCGCGTATCGACCACGATCTGCTCGAGAAGTACAACGAAGGCATTATCGCTCTTAGCGCCTGCATGGGTGGTGAGGTAGGCGATAGATTGCGCAATGGCCAGTATGAGCAGGCCAAAGAAGTAGCTGCCTGGTACAAGAGCGTGTTTGGTGACCGTTACTATCTGGAGATTCAGGACCACGGCCATCCCAAAAACGAGCTATATAGTGCCGATCAGGGTGCTATTAACGAACAAGTACTCAAGCTCGGCGAAGAGCTTGATATACCGGTAGTGCTGACCTGTGATGCTCACTACCTCAAGCATGAAGACCAGGATGCCCACGAAATCCTGCTGTGTGTCGGTACAGGCTCCTTCCTAAGCGATGAAAAGCGCATGTCGCTCAAGGATTACCCTTTGCACGTCGTCGAACCGCAAGAGCTGATCGACCGCTGGGGAGATGAGCATCCCGAGGTTATTCGCAATACCAGAGCCATAGCCGACCGATGTGACCTCGAAATTGAGCTTGGTAAGATCCTCATTCCAAAATTTCCAGTGCCTGAAGGTGAGACCGAGAAGACCTATCTCGATAAGCTGACCTTCCAAGGCCTAGCGCGGCGTTATGCTGGCATTACAGAAGATAAGGCCAAAACTATGTCTGAGGAGGAAATTCGGGAACTGCTGGCGCCGGAAGTTATAAAGCGGGCCGAATACGAGCTCGGTGTCATCGAGCAGATGGGTTTCAACGGCTACTTCCTGATTATCTCCGACTTCATGAACTGGGGTAAGGACCAGGGCATTGTGTTTGGGCCAGGCCGTGGTTCGGCTGCCGGTTCGATTATTTCCTATGCGCTCAAGATTACCGAGCTCGACCCTCTGAAGTATGATCTGTTATTCGAACGTTTCCTGAATCCCGACCGTATCTCAATGCCCGATGTCGATATCGACATCCAGGATACCCGCCGAGATGAGGTGATTCAGTACTGTGCCGAAAAGTACGGCCAGGAGCGGGTAGCAAATATCGTGACTTTCGGCACCATGGCAGCCCGCAACGCTGTTCGTGATGTAGCCCGGGTACTGCAGGTGCCGTATGCCGAGGCTGACCGCTGGTCTAAGATGATACCGGCACCTGTGCAGGGCCGGCACATCCCACTCGAAGTATCGCTCAAGAAGGACCCTGACCTGAAAAAAGAATACGAGACCAATGAAAAAGCTAAAGAAGTATTCGACTTGGCTGTCCGTGTTGAAGGTACAATCCGTTCGCACGGTGTCCATGCCGCCGGAGTGGTAATCGCCCCCGACGACATCGTGAAGTTTGCGCCGCTTGAAATGGCGCAAAAGGGCGTCGTAAGCACGCAGTATCCGAAAGACCCTGTAGAAGAGCTGGGACTGCTAAAGATGGACTTTTTAGGCCTTTCAAACCTGACGGTCATCAACAACACGCTGCGTATTATCCGCAAGGTGTACGGCCAGGAAATCGATATCAACAACTTGCCGCTTGACGATGAGCTGACATACCAATTGTTGCAAAGAGGTGATACTACTGGAGTCTTCCAGTTTGAATCGAGCGGTATGAAACGGTATCTACGCGAACTCAAGGCTACTGAATTTGACGACGTCATCGCAATGGGCGCTCTGTACCGTCCGGGACCTCTTAGTGCCGGACTGACCGATAGTTTCATCAAGCGCAAGAACGGTCTTGAGCCTGTTGCCTATGCCCACCCTCTCATGGAAGGTGCTCTCGGGACGACGTTCGGCGTGTTGGTTTACCAGGAGCAGGTTATGCGCATCAGTCGCGACGTTTGTGGATTTACTGGTGGTGAGGCCGATACTTTACGAAAAGCCATCGGTAAGAAAAAAGTCGACGTCATGAAAAAGATGCAAGTCAAATTCGAGGATGGGGCAGTCGCGAACGGTGTGCCGCGTCCGGTTATTGAGAAGTTCTGGAAAGACCTGCTTGGCTTCGCGGATTATTGTTTTAACAAGTCACACTCTGCCTGTTACGGCATGATTTCTTACCAGACGGCATACCTTAAGGCGCATTATCCATCGGCCTTCATGGCAGCGCTCATGACGAGCGATTTCGATGACACCGATCGCTTGGCTATTGAGATCAGTGAATGTCAGAAAATGGGTATCTCAGTGCTGAGTCCTGATATAAATGAATCTTTCGTCGAATTTGCCGTCGTTCCAGATAAAGAAAACCCGGACAATCGCAAAGCACCGATTCGTTTCGGCATGGCAGCTATCAA
>JAQGGU010000015.1 GCA_028289265.1 Candidatus Saccharimonadota bacterium
TCGGCGCGGAGCTCTCGGGACTTCCTTTGGGCATATTCCTGTTCCTGCTGAATCTCCCTTTTATATTTCTCGGTTATAAAAAGCTAGGCAGGGAGTTTGCAGTAGCTTCAATGCTCGGGATCACCGCACTTTCACTGGCAACAGTCTTACTGCATGCAATCGGTACCGCGACGGCTGAGCCTATACTTGCCGCGGTATTCGGCGGCGCCATAGTCGGCTGTGGTGTCGGCATAGTCATACGCTACGGAGGAACGCTCGACGGGGCAGAGATCGTAGCCATCCTTATCGACCGAAAGTCTCCTTTCAGTGTCGGGGAAGCCGTCATGTTCATGAACCTTTTTATCATCGGGTCGGCCGGCTTCATATTCGATTGGAACTCTGCCATGTATTCACTGATAGCGTATTTCGTCGCCTTTAAGGTTATAGACATCACGGTTGAAGGTTTAGACGAGTCGCGGTCAGCATGGATAGTCAGCAACGAGTATAAGAAAATAGGCGACGCCATATATGCAGAACTGGGTCGCAAGGTTACCTACGTAAATGGCCAGCCAGACGAAGGCATAGCCTCGAACGGGGTCATTCTGTCGGTTATCACCCGCATAGAAGAACAACATCTTAAATCATTAGTCCGAAGGTACGATCCGTCTGCTTTCGTTGTCATAAATAGAACCCACGAAGTAATGGGGAAGAACTTCATAAGCCGTCCGAAGAAGCTTCCTTTAATAACCGGCGCAGACAGCAGCAGCTAAACGCATATTTCAAATATCCGGCCAAAATCTTAACGGGTTCGCATGGGCGGTTCCATTCCAATCCCCAGAGCCATACCAGATTACCCTACATCATGTTCGGGAGCACTTTGTTTTCAGGTCATGAACCTCGTATACTGAAGATGCTTATGGCGAAGAAACCCATCGAAGCTATCGACCTACGGCTTATCGCTTTTTTCAAGCGGACGTTCGAGCCGGCTGCCCGGTTTTCGGTTTTTCTTATATTCTTCTGGTTTGGGCTTATCAAGCTCATCGGCGCCAGCCCGGCAAGCCCGCTAGCTAAGGCTCTGACCGAGAAGACAGTTGGGCTACAATATTTTGACGCGCTCTTTATAGCTATTGCCGTACTGGAATGCATCGTGGGCATCCTATTTTTGTTTCCTAAATTCACCCGTATCGTCATACCGCTTTTGCTCTTCCATATAGCTATCGTGTGCTCGCCGCTTGTCATCACGCCGGATTACACCTGGCAATCATTCTTGGTTCCGACGCTGGAAGGGCAGTACATCATTAAGAACGCCGTAGTTATCGCCGTGGCGATAGGCATCGCAGCTTCTACGGCACCGCTCAAAACTCGTAAGTCTTGACACATAGTGAAGGGACTCCGGGTCTCAGGCTGACTGCGTCTTTTTACTGCTCTTTGCTATACGATCAAAAGTACAAAATAAAAAATTATCATGAGCGATTGGCGGGCTCAACAGAAAAGACCAGCTGTGTAAAGCTGGTCTTTTCTCTACGGATAATCAGTCGCTTGCTATACTGGCGTCACTTGGGGTTCTGGGGTAGGTGCAGGCTTGGGAATTTCTTGAGGTTTAGACCGGACAGTGTCTACAGGACGCTTTTCTTCGGCCTGATCCTCGTCATACATTTGGTTTAGGCACATATGTATAATCCTCCTTTCGTATCTCCATCGTATAGGAACGCATAAGATAGCGCAGTTATATATTTAGAACAGGCGGCATTTTTGAGGCAAATCTAAAAAGTATTAACTGAAGGTGTACGTATTATCTGCATTATCTGCCAATAGTGGCGGCAAGCCGCTGGGGCAAACTTTCATACATGCGCGCACAGCAAATCCAATCTGGTTCGTTCCAGCCTATGATTTTTAGTAGCTACACTGCGTCGAGCCATAAGCACAAAATGGTATAATTAAAGTAACAGAGGCATCGATTGAGCGGGTTGAAATAAGGGGGAATGGTTATTTTTAAGAAATTAAAAAGAAGGTGGCGCAAGTGGTTTCGAAGCTTATTGTATGGGGACAGCAAAAGGATAGCTGCAAGCGCTTTAGTTGTCACGGCAGTGCTTTTGCTCGGCTCAGTAGTGGCGTACAGGCAGTTTATGCCCGCTAAAATAGACCCCTCCGCTTATACGCCACTACTCGACACCATAGCCAAAGGCGAGAGCCATGGTAACTACAACGCCTACTTCGGCAATGCAGGTAACACCTCCATACGCTTCACTGAAATGACCGTCAGCCAAGTACTGATCTGGCAGGAAGAGTATGTCCGTCAAGGAAGCGCGAGCAGCGCGGTAGGGAAGTACCAGATTATCAATACAACGCTTAAAGGCCTTGTTCAGGAACTAGCCATAGACACCAGTATTAAGTTCGACGAAAAGCTGCAAGACAGGATGGCCATAGCGTTGCTTGAGCGACGGGGCGCAGAAGAGTACGTAGGTAAGAAATTATCCCGTGAAGACTTTGCAGCCAACCTCGCTAAAGAATGGGCGGCGTTACCAAAAGCCACCGGGCCAAATCCGGAGCAAAGCTATTATGCAAGTGACGGCCTTAATAAAGTACAAATATCCTTAGAAGAAGTTTATAAAGCGCTCGCCACCCTCGAAACATAAAAAATACTGAATCATAAAAGACTATTTGCCTGAACTTTATGGTAAAGTAGTAATACTCCTGTTTGACCTATACGAACATCTCTCTTCACCTCACAGAACTACGCCAGCAATCCTTACGACTGTATTTCTCACGCTTTTATCATCATGTATACATCACCATGCGTGGTAGGCTTTGCCCATTCCTTATACCCCACACCATAATTAATAAGTAACAAGAGGTTTTATAGAGTACTCGCACTCTCTTATTTATATCATGAAGTTTGACTACAAAATATATCGGCCGAAACAAGTAATTAAGGATATGTACGTCACCGTAAGCTCGTACTATAAAGCATCTGATGTACACGTCAGTCCTATGACAAAAATCGGCGATGTGGCGGACATGCCCAAACCTACACGGCGCAAACCAGTATTTGACAAAGGGTTTAACCGCGACCGCTTGGTTTTTGAGACTAAATCGAAAAAACAACCTAAAACGGTCATTACAAAACAAAAACCGAAGAGACATCGTATAGCTGCAGGCAATTTCATGCGATACGTGGCTACAGCTTCTACTAAACCAATAACTATTGCACGCAGTATCCGGAAGAAATTTGTGCGTACCCCAAACGTATCGCAAAAGTACACCTTGCACGGAGGATTGCAGACAATTTCGTCCGGACGGCTCCTGCCCCAGCTACAGTATGGAGCGATTGGCGCAGCTATCTTCCTTGCGGGAGCAACATACATACACACCTTGACTCCAAATACCGAGAAGTCCGCCGCAGACCAACGCCCCAGTGAATCTGACACTTCAAACGGCGCTAATGAATTGTCCAATGAGCAAAAAAGTAAAGCAAATCCCAACCCCAAGAAGAGCGAAGATACTAAAAAAGACCAGGCCGCTGCAACTGTCGAACAGTCAGCCCCAAGCTCCAGCGCTGAAACACAAGAAGACACCGGCAGCGTGAGTGATTACAGCGATAATAGCTTGCCGGAAGAGCCAACGTATACTGTCCCGGCTACTCCTGCGCCTACGGCCCAGCCTCAGACAGAGTTACCAGTAACGGCTCCTCCCATACCAACACCGGAAACTCCTAGCCCCGCACCCACACCAAGCCCAGCGCCCACTGAGCCAGTTCCTACGGCCCCCGGCATAAATCCCTTTGATCCAATCGAGAAGCCATCCCCCTACACCGGGGACAGCACATCATGGCAGGACCGCTCGCGCCAGGACAATACACCATAGTGCCTATGGCTTAGCATCCTTCTTCTTGCATAATGACCATTAAAGCCTGATAATTTGTCCAACGTTTAAGGAGCAAATATGGCTACACAGAAGGGCGAAAGTATTACACAAGAGCGGCCGGCATTGGAAGTAATCAGCGCTTTTTGCGTAACTGCCTCTACTAGCTATGATGTGGCTGAATTACAGGAAGCAGACATAATCGACGACTATCTATATGAGAACTCACCGGAATCTACCACTGGAGGCATTGCTACGTACGGCATAAGGACCGCTCTAATAGATCTGCAAAATCAGCCGGCCGATCCCGAGAGACATACAAGGTTCTTTGAAGAAAGAAGATTAGCGCTTGCTATGGTGATACGAGGCATCATACAAGGTTCGCGAATTCCCTTAGCTGATTTCCCGGACGCATTAGCTGAGCCCAGGAGAGGACTCCTGAGATTAGGCCTAACCACGCAGCAAGTAGATCAGCGCCAAAAAGGGCAGGCTCTTAGCATCTGGAAAGCTAGCACCAACATCGAAGTACGTCGGCGAGCCGCCGAAGCTTATATGCCCGTCGGTAGTGCCGTGCGTTACGGCATAATGATGGGGCGGATGGCAGCGGCTTCACGCTTATAGTACTCAAGGCATCGTAATATTTTATTTCTCCCTCATTCGGATGTATCGTAGAAATATGCTAAAACCTTATCAACATGTAAGCGTCCGGCCAGAACACTGCCGTCTTGCCGAATCACAAAGAGAAGCAGCAGGGTACGAGCCAGTTGAACTGCGCTGCCCTCCATATAACTCATGCCTGGAAGTACAGACTCGTTTACTGAGCTATGTCATCGGCGCCCATGTCTTGCGCTGTAATAGGAATCTGCTTTCGGAATCTCCCGAAGAATGCCCATAGATTTTTGAAGAAATAGCACTAACTACCAAATTTAATAATAAGATTAATCAGGAATATTGTAAGGTAATGAGCGAACAACATCCGCA
>JAQGGU010000064.1 GCA_028289265.1 Candidatus Saccharimonadota bacterium
TTTTCCTGCGCTCCTGCTCGGATACTGCTCTCTCGGCAAGCGTAAGTTCGGCGCTGGCTATAAGTGTGCCAGCCCAAGTGCGAAAATCTTTGGCACTAAATTCATCCCCCATGACTTCCTTAATATAAGCGTTGACGTCGGTGCTTTTGACGTCTTTCAGATTGCCGGTATCGTCATAATATTTGAATACCTCATAACCAGGGAGGTTGTCGAGTTGGCGGACGATACGAGCGAGTGTCTTGTCCGTGATCTTTCTGACATGGTGTTTGCCGCTTTTCCCGATAAAGTCGAAAGTTATGGTGCTGCCCGTGACGGTAGTGTGTTTGCTCCGAATGGTCGTCAAACCGTAACTTTTATTTTCTTTGGCGTAAGTATCATTGCCGACACGGATGTATGTCTGGTCCATGATGCTAATGATAGTCGCCATTACTTTACGGTAGTCGAGACGACGCCTTCGCAAATCTTTATCGACTACCCGGCGCAGAGGGGGCAGCGCCCGCGCAAAACGCAAGACCCGCTCAAACTTTACCTGCTCTTGTTTCTCTCTGAACTTCGGGTTGTAAATATATTGTAGCCGTCCGGCTTTATCGATGCCGATAGCGAGTATTTTCGCACGCTTACTGACGGCGATCCGTACATCCTGCCATGCGGGCGGAATACGGAGCGACTCAAAGTATGTCAGTCTATCTTTATCTGTTACAAGGGCATCGTGGACAAAATAACTGAATTTTTTGTTGCCGGTGCGGGTGATCCATTGTTGTGCCATGCTGCATAGTTTGAAGCAACGGGGAGCTGTTAACTATTAAAAATTTGGCTTTTGAAAGCTTGACCTAGCCCTTTAAGTATCCAGTTAGTTTTAAGCTACGCTTGGTACATTTACAACGTATAATAATAATTGTATACTATACGCTTTGACTGCCTTCCTGGCGCCTCTAGGCGTTTAGGGAGCAATCAGTCATAATAAAATAAGCTCATGTTTAAGAAAACCAAACAACCCCACCAAGTCAATCCAACTAATCCGGAAGCGGCGGCCTTCCCTGCTATTGGTTCTACCCTGCCAAACCCCTATTACAATGGCACGGTTGCGGCCGTATCTACTCCGGTAGACAAATTGCCGAAGCATAGCTGGAAACTCTGGCTTAAGCGCTCCCTAATTACTTTGCTAATGGTTGCCTTGGCCGCTGGACTATTCGTTGGCGTGAAGTTCCTTATCAATGCCAGCAAGGCCTTTGACGGTAATCTCTTTGGGCTTTTCCAGGACGACAAACTGCGCGGCGAAGACGAGGGGCGCGTCAATATCCTGCTAGCCGGAAACTCCGCAGATGACCCCGGCCACGGCGGCGCACAGCTGACTGATTCCCTGATGATCCTGAGCCTGGACACAAAAAATAACACAGCATTTATGATGAGTATCCCTCGCGACTTATACGTCGAGATTCCGGGCAATGGCTACGCCAAGATCAACGAAGTCTACGTAGATGGAGAAGAAGACGGGTTTAACGAGGCGGGCTACCCCGAAGGCGGCATGGGGCTGCTTGAAAAAGTAGTCGGCCAGAACTTCGGCCTTGAACTGCATTACTACGCACTTATCAATTACACCGCCTTGAAAGAAGCAGTCGACGCTGTCGGTGGGATTGATGTCAACATCCAAAGCGATGACAGCCGCGGTCTGTACGACCCGAGCCGCGATTGGACTAAGTCCTTCCGGGCGCCTATCGTCAAGCTGCCAAACGGCGTGAACCATTTGGATGGCCAAGAAGCCCTTAACCTTGCCCGGGCACGCGGCAATGCTGCCGGCTCGTATGGCTATGGTCAGTCCGACTTTACACGGACTGCCAACCAGCGGCTGATGATAGTTGCCCTCAAAGACAAAGCCGCCAGTACAGGTGTAGCCCTGAATCCAATAAAGATCGCCAGCTTACTCGACAGCTTTGGCAACAACGTCAACACAGACTTCAAGACAACTGAAGTCCGCCGCTTGTATGACCTTAGTAAGCTCATTCCGAATGACAAAATTACCTCAGTCGGACTCAACGATGTCGATGGCAAGAACTTACTCATGAGTTACCGTACCCGCAGCGGCCAGTCCGCTCTTGTCCCTGCCGCTGGTATCGACGACTACGATGATATCCAGACTTACATCGAAAAACTCACCACGCCGCCTCCTGCTCCTACGACCAACGAATAATTCACGGCATTTCTCCAAGCTAACTCTAAGTTTTACGGCTTATGCTAAGGATACTGGACTCGTGCTAGAGCTCAGCAGCAAAGTAAACAAGGAGGAAGCCCATGCAACATATTGAACTGCCGGAAGATTATAGTTTAGTACTACAAGAAGTGAGTGAGCACGGAGAAGAGGAGCTCGCCCTTCTCGCCGAGACACTTAGTTTTGAGCAAAGCCGTTTACACCACATCATCCAGTCGCTGCAGCATAAGGGGCTCATCAGCCTCAGCCGTTCGGCCGGACACGGTGTCTGGATCCGCCTTAGTTCTAAAGGACGTAAGTTTGTTCAGACCCTATGGCCTGAGACGGGCTTATCATATGGTTTTTAGTACTAGTACTATATAAACTCGCATGCAATGAAGGAGCCGCGGATTGATTCCGACTGGCTCCTTCATTGGTTATAATGGTAGAAAACTAATAGGGGCCCATATGTCTGAACGCATAAAATCTGTATTTATTTCTAAATGGGCGTATCTGGCGTATGGTCTGCTGGCAGGTGCACTGCTCATCCTCGGTATCCGCTACTTTACCTATCACCAGGACTCGACGCATTATCATGCCAATTTCGCGGTCTATATAAATGGCGAGCGCGAGAACTTTAAGGGGCCGCAGTATTACGAGGAAGTATCTATTTGTAGCGCACACGACAAGTTGACACCAAAGGCACGTACACATATGCATAATGAGGAAAATGGCGTGGTGCATGTGCATGATGACGGCGTTACCTGGGGTCAGTTCTTTGAGAACCTTGGCTGGTACGTTGGTCCTGACTTCATACGGACGCCCGCGGCTATGCATACGGCCGATGGCGTTAACAAACTGAACATCGTACTTAATGGCGATAACCTTACAGGGCTTTCCACTATCACCAATGAGGTTATCGGCGATAAGGATCGCCTGCTCATTAGCTATGGCGACGTTGACCGGCAAATGCTTGATAAGCAGTTCCAGACGGTACCGAATGACGCGGATGAATACAACCACAAAAACGATCCCTCCACATGTAGCGGTGCGCATAGCGCAACACCTGCCGACCGCCTGAAGCACCTCTTTTAGACGGGAGCGAAGTAGGCAAATTCAGCTTCATGCGCGTTCGTGTCATAGATGGCAACTGATGCCCGCCATGATTTGCTCCGCGGAATAGCGAATGCTGTCGACCCGGGGTTGAGGATGACTTTATCGTCGATGCGGTCATAGCGTGGCTTGTGGCTGTGGCCGAGGCAGAGGACGTCAGTGTCCTCTAGTAGCAGCTTTCGCAGTGACGGTTGGTGATGTCCGTGGTAGACGCGGATATCCTTACCGCCTATCAGGAGACTAATCACGCCTTCGCTCAGCTCAAATCCCGGACGGGACAATGCCAAAAAGGCAGCTACTTCTTTATCGTTATTTCCCAAGACTCCTTTGACGGGGATGTTTTTTGCCCGAGCCATGTTAGAAAAATAGGCGGCCGTCTCCGGCCGGGCCCAGTCGCCGCAGTGAATGATCAGCTCTATGCCCGCTTCTTCAAAAACCTTGAATGCACCATCAATCCCGGTAGGCCTGTTGTGTGTGTCAGAAATAATACCAATTTTCATAATGCCAAGTATATGGGGTAGCGGACTATTGTAAGTGGCATATCTAACTTACGGAACAGATACGGATTGGTAATCTAGGATAGTAATCACGTAAAAGGAGGACGCATATATGGGATTTATGGATAAGGTGAATGGAGTTAAGAAAAAGGCCGACGAAAGCCAGCTCGATGACAGGGCTATGGACGAACTGAAAAAGATGCGCAATAAGCGTAAGAACGAACAGGGCGATCAAGGCTAAGCCGAGGATTTGTATGTACGAAGCCCCGGATGGGGCTTTTTTATTTAATGGATACAGGAGGAAACTAATGGTAGATTACAACAAGGCAGCAGAGCAGATTGAGAACAATTTCAAAAAAGACCTCAAGAAAGCGCCGCCTAAAAATAAGAAATAATATTACTAGCTTTTGTCGTAAAGGAGCTCCCCTAAGGGGCTCCTTTTAATATGCGAAATTTAGTTAACGCTACAACTGAAGTAGAATGTACATCATAACCTATCTGTTATTACTTTCTTCACCCCCGACAAAGATTGATAGGTTAAGCTATTGAAGCATACATGAGTGAGACTATAATAGCTGGTAGCGATGTGAGTGCTGGAGATATACATCCCCTTCCAACCCACAAGCTTTTATATGAGTTGCATACTCACTGATCCTTCGGGATTAAGCGTCCCTGCTATCTTTCAAGCAATAGACTGACTGGCCACGGGAAAATGGATTCGGAACGGTATCCACTTCTTTATCCAGCAAGTCTCTCCTTACAAAAGCCGTTCTCTGATAAGTAAAACTTTGTCAGTTCTCTTTTTATAAATCATTTTCTAGGAGCTTGAAAATTATGAACACTACTACTCGTCACCTTGTTAATAAAGAAGTTACTGTTACCGGTCTCTACTTCCGGCCCGGTAAAGCTGCCGACCGGCACATCAAAGGGTACCCGAAGCGCATGGAGTTTGAGGGCCGCGAGTACACCTTTGTCGAGTCTGGCTTGCGGTACCTTATCCGCAAAGGACAAGAGTTTATTGAGGTTTTTGATATGACGGACGGTACCCGCGATTACCGGTTAAAATTCGACACCGGCGCCCACGTCTGGACTTTAGTGGGCATTAGGGAGGGCAGCAATGCACTCGCTTAAATCCCCTGCGATAGCCGCGTCTTCGGTGAATAGTCAGGTGAATTTACAAAGAGAATATTTGGGGTATAGTAAGCCTATGGCTACACTTACTGCCCCTAATCCACGGCGCACCTACAGGTTTCATGACTCCGACGTCGTGATGACTGACGGTGACTTCCCTTATGTGATACGTGTCCGTGACTTGGCTGAAGACGATAAGCCGCGCGAAAAATTACTTAAACATGGCCCGAAAGACCTTTCTATAGCCGAGCTGGTCGCTACACTGCTAAGTGTCGGCACGAAAAAGGAAGAAGTCATGACTATGGCTCACCGCATCCTTAAAGAGTATGGTGAGCGTGCCTTGATCAACGAGACGGATCCTGCCGCTTTGGCCGAGGCGCTTGATATACCTATCGTCAAGGCGTGCCAGCTTGTAGCGAGCTTTGAGCTTGGCCGACGATTTTATGAAAACCGCGGTGGTAAGCCCGTTGAAGTACGCACTGCCCTGCAAGCTTATTGTCACTTGCAAGGAATGGCGTTCTTGCAAAAAGAGCAACTGCGAGCCCTTTACCTAAATAGCCGATACCAGGTCATTCATGAAGAGACTGTTTCCGTTGGTAGTCTGACGGCGAACATAGTCCATCCCCGCGAAGTATTTCAGCCTGCCATCGAATATGGCGCAGTAGCGGTGATCGTGGCTCATAACCATCCATCCGGATCCCTAGAGCCAACGCAAGCCGACAGAGACGTCACATTACAGCTCGGGGCGAGCGGTGCTTTGCTCGGCATAGAGTTGCTCGACCATTTGATTATCACTGGTGAATCGTATGTAAGCATAATAGGAGGCGTCCATGAATAAAACAGTCGTATATCAGCTACAAGGATTCGGCGGGGTTATCGCCCACTTTCCAATATTTCCTACTTTCGTGCGTGACATAGAAGAGGACGCAGAGATACTTCGCCAAGCTCGTATACGTTCGGGTGATTACCTCACTACGCTCGCAACTGAGTTGGAGCAGATAGCCGAAAGTTTGGATGCCGCCAAGGCGCCCGAAGCTCCTGCGCTTGAGCGTATTGTCTCAGAGCTTATATATGTAGACCGCAATTATTCCATTACTCCGCGAAAATAATATTCGGTTCGCCGCATATCTTATCCCGAGGGTAAAGTCCTTAACGGTTGTAGACAATAACCCGCATGCCGGGCACTAATGCCTTTGCCTCGCCGTAGGTCATCCTGGGCCGTACGCGATATGTAAGTATTACACAATGTGGTTGCGGCCAATTCTAGTGTATTCTCTAATGA
>JAQGGU010000098.1 GCA_028289265.1 Candidatus Saccharimonadota bacterium
AGGCAAAGAAAATGACCCTATTAACGGTAGCGGTCCATTTAAGGTCAAAGACGGCACGAAGCCGACCGCAGAATCCTTAGAACTCACTGCCTTTGACGGTTACCATGGGGGCAAAGTATACGTAAGAAGCCTCAGTTTCATCGCGCTTAATGGAGAAGATAGAGGAGAGGCCTTCAATGCAAACAAGGGAGACATCACCGATTCGCCTCCATTAGCAATCACCAGAGAACACGGCTCATTGACAGTTGAACCAAATGCAGTCTTCCTTATTCCCCTCAACACGAAACGTGCCGGCTCTCCGCTGCAAAACCAAAAAGTGCGCGAGGCTATACACCTTACCATCGATCCAGCTCCACTTGCAAAAATACGCGGCGAAGAACCTATCCCTGCCTCACAGTTAATGCCCTCCAGCATCCCGGGCTACAATCCAGACCTGACACGCCCTGCACGAGATGTAGCAAAGGCGAAGCAACTTCTAAAAGAAGCGGGGTACCCAAATGGGGTTACCATCAATTTCACATACTACGCCCCCTCACAAAAAACTGCAGATGAAATCAGCCGCCAGTTAGCTGAGGCTGGTATAAAGCTCAAGCAGGATCCTCAAACCGAGGTAAAAAACCTTGGGCAAAAAGCTGCAACGGGCGGTACTGATATGTACTTCCAAACGTACTCTACCGACATTCTAGATGCCAGTGACACTCTGTCTGTATACAGCGACACCGCTAACTACACAAACGAAAAGGTCGTAAAACTTCTTGCCGATGCTCAGAACACATTCGATTCTTCCAAGCGGCTTGGACTCTTACAAGAAGCTTCAAAGGAAATGTCTACAGATCTCGGCGTAATTCCTGTGTACACACCGAAAAGTTCTCCTATTAGCTATAATAAAAATCTCGTCTTGCAAAGAGACATCAACAGTAGCAACTTACTTGGAATCTACTGGGCAAAGGTTTACGCGAAGTAGCACAAATCATGAAGTGGCATCTAGGTCTTAAAGCCAGGTTTATTGGCTTCATCCTAATACTCTTAACGGCTATGTTTGGAACCATAGCCGTTATTCTGCTTAGGACGAATACTGCTTCGCTTCACGAGAACCTGCAGGCTCGTTCTACGGCTTTTGCTGCTCTCGCTACAACTCCGATCGGCAACACCTACCTTACATACCGCGATTCCGGTACATTACTCATCACACAGCAGATAACTCATTTTAAAGAACTGGATAGCAACATAGCTGCGGTAGCTGTCATAGATACCGAGGGAAATGTTAAGTACAATCCGAATGGAGATGCGAAACCAATCACACCGGAACAAGCTCAGACTTTTGAGCCGATCTATCTGTACGGACCTAGCGGAGCCATTGAAAGGATTATTTATCCCTTCATCGAAAATGATGGGCGGCACCGTTTTGTTATCGCCTACGATATCAGTAGTAAGAGCGTGGACGCGGAGGTTATGGCTCTCACGAGGTCTATTGTTATCGACAGTATATTAGGACTTATAGTGAGCGCTATCGTCACCTACCTGCTTATCAATCAGTCATTCCTAAAACCTCTTAAACGTTTACGTGATCAAGCTATAGTAATTAGCTCAGGGAATTACGCTGTCGAAATTCCTCATACGCGTAAAGACGAAATTGGTGATCTTGGACGCAGCGTCAACCAGATGGCCGAAAGTCTGAAAACTGACATCCTTAAATTAAAGGAGGTCGACCAGATTAAGTCTGAGTTCATGATGATAGCCTCGCACAACCTGCGAACACCGCTAGGTATCATCAACGGTTACCTGGAGCTAGCCCAGTCTCAAGCCCTGTCTGATGAACTGCGCGGCATGCTGAAAAGTATCGAGGCAAACAGCCAACGGCTGGGTATATTTGCCGAGGACCTGTTGATTATCTCCGGTATCGAATCGGGCCAGAAAATTTTTCGTACCAGCCGCATGCCCATAGATGACCTGTTGCCTACACTAGCCAAAGAATTCTTAGTGCTGGCGCAAGAGAAGAATATTACGCTGCAAACTACTATCGAAACTACTAAAACTGAAATTTACGGAAGTCGCCCACACCTGCGTGCCGCGATCTGGAATATTCTCGACAACGCATTAAAGTTCACGCCCGAGAACGGTCAGATAAAGCTGAACGTGAAACGGGTCGGCGACAACATTCAGATCGGTATCGAGGACACAGGGATTGGCATAGCTCCCGAGGAGATCAGTAAGTTGTTTACTAAGTTCCACCGCGCCACAAGTACTCTCTCTTACAACTATGAGGGCACCGGCATCGGCTTGTATGTCACAAAGCTTATTATCACTGAACATAAAGGCACCATAGCCGTCGATAGTACACCCGGGAAAGGTTCTACGTTTACGATTATCCTACCGATCGCACAGACCGAGAACGCCGCTAGCACGCCGCCAATACCCGCTTCACAAAGCGACAGCACCCCTACCACGCCTCAGGCTGCATAAAAAGGCTCCACCTCACAGGCATATAGAGCCCTTAGGGTGGGCGATGCTCGTGAAACGTGCCGTAGGCAGGGACTCGACCTACCTCCGGCAGGCCCGCAACTTCGCGGTCGCAAGCATAGCTTGCACCGGAAGGTTGCCTTGCGAACTGCCGCTGGCAGTTCTCACCCCGACCCTAGGCGTCGGGCGTTCGGGCCTGCGATCAACCAATCAAAAAAGGCTCCTTGCGGAACCTTCTTTGATTGGTGGGTGATGAGGGACTCGAACCCCCGACCCTCTCGGTGTAAACGAGATGCTCTAGCCAACTGAGCTAATCACCCATTGCGGTCTGGAATAGTATACCAGACTATTATTGTAAAAGTGAGAGGACTTGGCCACGTTCCGCGGCCCCGAAACTTCGCGTTCGCAAGCCGAGCTTGCGTCGGAAGATTTCCTTGAGAAGTGCCACCGGCACTTCTCACCTCCACGATTGGAGGTTCAAGGCACTATGGCCTCATTATATAAAATCTTCAAGCTCCTCAAGGAGATTAAAGATTTTATTTGGTGCGGATGAGAGGACTTGAACCTCCACGAGCTTGCGCCCACTACCACCTCAAGGTAGCGTGTATACCAATTTCACC
Source organism: Candidatus Saccharimonadota bacterium (assembly GCA_028289265.1). GTDB lineage: Bacteria > Patescibacteriota > Saccharimonadia > Saccharimonadales > UBA4665 > UBA4665. Next base: position 3,081 of record JAQGGU010000098.1, read on the forward strand.
ACATCCGCTCATTGAACCTTATGGCCCTCTTCTTCAAATTTTCAAATAGCAGCAAGCTGCTCGGTTTAAATCTGGCCTGGAATTTTTAAAGAACCAACATATCTTATCTGTTTTTGACTAAAAACTCAAGTGCCTAACTAGCGACGGCCTAACTTATATATCGAGCCCAGTGCAACAACCAGCCAAACCGTGTTAACCAGTACGTTTGGATAGGCGTGCAAGTAAAGGCCATAGGTCAACAGCATCGCAGCACCAAGAGCGTTTACCCGCTGGAATTTGTGCGACTTAGCCCTCCATTTGCCCCTGGAAACCTGCAGATAGCCTAGAAGCACTAATACCGCACCCCCAAAGCCTATTGCCTGATATATATCCGTCATATACTTCTTAAGACCGAGGTAAGTGATCGTACAGATGTTCCATACTGAACTGTGTGCGGACCATCGGCTTTATAGATTCAAGACTTACATCCAGCTTAACACCAGGGTTCATTGTGCCGTACGGGTCGCAGACCTTCTTTATCTTGCGGAAAAGGTTATAGACTTCGCTGCCGTACATTTTTTCGAGGTACGGTGCTCGCAGCCGGCCATCGTTGTGCTCGCCAGACGTCGAACCGCCCAAGGAGATGACGAGATTGTAGTATTCGTCCATAAGACGGAACACCTGCTGGCGGTCACCCACCTGGTTCAAGTCTAGGTATGGCTGCATGTGGAGATTGGCATCTCCGGCGTGACCCCACACTGCAACCTCCAGGCGAAGTCGGGAAAAGATGTCATACACGCCCGTAATGTATTCACGGAACTTATCGAGCGGTACGATACCATCTTCGATAATGGGCAACGCCTTCCGCGTGCCGGCGTTGTGTGTAACGACCGTCGCTGACGAGTGGCGGATCTTCCAAAGCTTTTCCTGGGCTTGAGGGTCAGTTTCTTCTTGTACTTTTGAGGTATAGCGCTCGAGTATTTTTTTGGCTTTCTTCACATTCTTGTGTTGAGCCCGATCACCATCGTCAAATTCTATCAGAAGCACGGCCGCAGGGTATGGCGCTTCAACAGTACCCTTCAGCTGGTTGGGGTTAATGGCCTCAACCTGTTCAAGCAAGTGTTTATCCACCATCTCGATAGCACTTGGAGCATCAACCTTTTCTTTGATCTCGATGACAGCCGCTTGAACATCTTCCATAGTATCGAAATGGGCTACTATGAGTGTAGTCTGCGGATTGTAGACTTCCGTTTCCATCGTAATCTCGCTGATAACACCTAGTGTCCCCTGGCTACCCACGAACAACGGCGTCAGGTCAAAGGTACCATCTTTACGCTTGATATCAGCCAGGTTATAACCAGCGGCGTTTTTAGTAGTAGAACGGACCATACTTTCTATGACCGTCTTGTTTTCATCAAGCAATGTATCGAGGGAACGGTATATCTCGCCTTCAAAAGTCGATAAACCCAGTTTTTTATTGAGCTCCCGCTTGTTTAAACGGTACGTATCGATCACCTCACCGTTCGCGAGTACGACACGAAGCCCGCGTACATAATCAATCGTAGAACCATATTTGACTGTCTTCTCACCACTAGCATTGTTAGCGACAGCGCCGCCGACGGTTGAATATTCATAACTGGCCGGAAATGGCGGCAAGAAGCGGCCATGTGTCTGCAATGTTTGCTGCAGCTTCCCATAGTTCAGGCCGGGTTCCACGATGACAACACCGGATTTCGAATCGAACTCTATGACGCGGTTCATGTGCGCCGGAAATGCCATCATGATTCCCGTGCCGAGCGCGCCACCGCCTTGGTCAGTACCGGCTCCGCGCGGCGTCATAGGTATGACCCTACCGCGTTCAGCGAGCTGCCAGGTAAACCGGCAAGCCTTACGAATATCATTTTCATTCTGAGGATAGACAATAATCGATGGCAGAAGTGCCAGAATACTTCCGTCTGTCGCGAAATAACGGCGGGCGTCCGGACTCGTCATAACTTCTCCGGTGAGGTGCTCCTGGAGATAATGTGCAACTTTACTCATATATCGTATAGTACTCCGTAAATAGTCATTCCGTTGTTAGGTTAATAATATCACAAACGTAAGCACAATAAGAGGGTTAGACTCTTAACTGGATTTGTAATAGTAATCCCTGATGCGTCAATTAAGCAATGTGTCATCGCTAGAACAATCCGTTTCACCGGAGCAGCCATTAAGCGTGAAGCTTACTCCGGACCGTACTGAAGCATTCATTGGCACCGAAAGCCTAATGCACTATGTAATTGGCGGTCAACGCGTTGCGGTTATAGTGGCACCTATACCACCTCCACATACAGCACTTATGGCCCGACGGAAACGCGAGCGCCCCGAACAGCAAAATTTAGATTGATTACTTAGAATATAAAAAGATATAAAAAGACCATCCAAAAGGATGGTCTTTTTACTTGATGCGGATGAGAGGACTTGGTCACGTTCCGCGACCCCGCGATTTCACGGCTGCGAGCTTAGCTCGCACCGGAAAGTCGCCTTGCGAAGTGCCGCCGGCACTTCTCACCTCCACGAGTGGAGGTTCAAGACATTCAAACGGAGCCAAAATAAAAGACCGACCTTGGGCCAGTCTCTTATTTTGGTGCGGATGAGAGGACTTGAACCTCCACGAGCTTGCGCCCACTAGTACCTGAAACTAGCGTGTATACCAATTTCACCACATCCGCTTATTTGAGCTTTTAGGAACAGGGGTAATTGTACTGTACGAAGCCCTTTCGAGCAAGCCCAGGTTTAGCGTTCTTGCGTATTGATTACCGAGGCTTGGCGTATCTGCCAGTTATGAACGGTATTAAACCGCTCAACGTCGCTGTTAATAGTCCGTGGACTTAGGCCAAAGACGGTGCCATGAGTGGCATACATATAGCGCGGCTGGTAGAGCCCAAGCGCCGGTGTATCCTGCTGCCATGCTTGCAAAAATGGGCGATATTTAACGGCACGAAGCGTCGGGTCATTGCGGGTGCGACCGCCCTCGAGCGCCGCATCGGCCACCTTGGAGCCGTACATAGAAAAGTTGAGACGGTTTGAACGAGCGTCCTTCTGAGAACTATGCCAGTAGACAAACACGTCCGGATCAGTACCAATAGAAATGCCATAGAGCAGGGCGTCGTAATTCTGCTCGGAAATAGTTTGCTGGAGATCCGACCCGTCACGCAGTTGCATGTCCGCCTTCACCCCTATTTGCTCCCAGTCTTCCTGTAGCTTAGCCGTAATGACACGGTTCTCAGGCGTGTCCTGGGCTTGCAAAATAAAACCGAGTGGTACGCCAGCTTTAGCCCGCAAGCCATTCTCCCCCTTTAGCCAGCCAGCAGCATCGAGCGAGGCTGCCGCAGCTTCGCGGTTGACTGGCGGCTGGACCAGCGTCTTATCATACCCGAGTTGACCAATCAAAAACGGTCCTTTTACAGGATGAGTCGGGTAGTCAAGTTCGCGGATAATAGCCTCTACATCCGCTGCCTGCACGAGCGCCTTGCGCACCGCTGCATCGGCAAATAAAGGATTCGTCTGTTTGAAAAATACCATATTAGCCGCGGTTAGCATAAAGTCATTCACGAGTATGCCGTCATGGCCTTTGACTGCTTGTGGTAACTCAGGAAAGCTAGCGGCAGTCAGTTCGCGACGCTCAAAGCTCTTAGCCAAACGCCCGGAATCATGGAATGAATGTATAACAAAGCTGGCGAGCTTTGGCTCTCCCTCGTGATAATTTTTAAAAGGCGTTAAAGCGATCTGTTCTTCCCGGGTCTCAGGCGTCTCTCCACTCACTTCTACCTTTTGCCACATAAAAGGTCCGGAGCCCACCGGATTTAAGGTATTGAAGGTTGCCGAACGAAGCTCTGTGGGCGCTGTGTCTTTAAGAAGATGCTCTGGAATAATTCCATTCGTGAGGTGATGGGGAAAAGCGCTGAGCGGATTCGGTAATGTAAAGGTCACCGTCCGGTCATCTAAGGCGGCCACTTTGATGTCCCGCCAACTCGCCTGCAAGAAAGAGGAAGCGTCCGGGTTCTGTATCATCTGGTAAGTAAATAAAACGTCCCTGGATGTCAGTGAGGCGCCATCATGCCAGAGAAGGTTCGGCCGGAGCTTTACAGTGTAGACGCGCTCGCTCTCATCAATTGCCCAGCTTTCTGCCATGTCTCCCGCTAACTGGTTGTGCTCATCATATTTTAAAAGACTAGCGAACAGCAGCTTTGATACCGACTCATCAACTTCACCCGACGCATAGATTGGGTTCGCCGTCGTAAAGTCACCCAATATCCCTTCGGTGTAGATACCGCCAGGAACAGGCGCGAGCGAGCGGAAATGACCATCCAGAGCCCGTATCTGTCCGATTAGACAGCCGGAGAGCAACACAAATAGCAGTACCCAAGTAATTACAAAACGTCGTACCGGCACCAAACGATCAAGACGCTTAAAGAAATGTCTCTCGGCAAGACTCTCAGCCTGCAGGCCCAGCGCCTCTACCTGATGCTGCCGTTTGTGCAGTTGTCGTTTTGAAATGCCCACTTTCATGTATGTGTTGTGCTTAAGCTATAATTCCGAAGAGTAGTGACAGTGTGAAAACCAATGCGGTAATGATCGTCAACTGATAGATAGTCTTGTCAGTACCCCGTCGTGTTGTGTTGACTTCCGCCGTGCCTCCGAGACCCGCCCCAAGTGAAGCTCCACGTGTCTGCACCAGTATGAGGACAGTCAAAAGCACCACCGATCCAATGGTTAGGTAATTAAAGATAGTCATGACTTACGCTCCTCCAGAATTGCTGATACTAAATAGTTTACAAGGCCAATGACCATACCCGCAAGTATTGCCGCCCAGAAGTTGGTGACATGAAGAGGTCCATAGAGCTTACTCGCAAGGAACACCATAAATCCGTTGACCACCACCATGAATAAACCAAGGGTAAATAAAATTGCCGGCAGAGACAGGATCACGACGATCGGCTTGATAAAAACATTGATAATGGCAAGAATAAGCCCGGCCATGATAATCACACCTATACTGCCATTGTAAGTAATAGCGTCAGTCAATAAGCCAGCAGCTATCCAAAGGCCTAGACTGGACACAAGCCATCGAATAAGAAAGCGCGTGAAGGGACGATTCATTACTGTTATTATAGCACGATTTTAAGCATAAGCGGAAAGCTGCCTAGGCAATCGCTCACTTAAAATTTTATGGCCATCTGCCGTAATGAGCACATCGTCTTCTATCCGTGCCCCAATGCCCTCCTCTGGAATATAGATACCCGGCTCACAAGTCAGCACCATACCTGGCTCAAGGGGCCTGCTGTAATCCCCGACGTCATGGACATCAAGCCCCAGGAAATGTGAAGTGGCGTGAGGATAATATTTTCGCACACTTTCATGGTCGACCGTTTCTATAAGACCGAGTTCTTGTAGCTTGGATCCCATATATGTCTCTATCTGCAGCTCATAGTCCTTAAGCATTGTGCCCGGTTTTAACAGGCTGAGTGCGTAGTTCTGTACTTCCAGTACCGCTGCTACTATTTGTTCCTGCCGTTCGGTGGCTGTGCCGTATGGAACTGTCCGCGTGATATCAGCCGCATAATGACTGACTTCTGCTCCTACATCCATAATGACCAGCACGTTTGGCGCGAATGTGCCGCTATTCTCTACATTATGCAAAGTAACGCCCCGTTTGCCACTGGCAATAATCGGTGCAAACGCATGGCCGGAAGCCTCAACCGTGCGGAATGCGGCAGTCAGCTGGTTCTCCACCTCAAATTCGTAGGTATATTTCTGCAGGCTTAGGGTGTCCGTAACTTTAAGTAAACCATCTATGGTGACGTCGATAGCCTTCTGTAGTGCCTGCAGCTCCTCGGGCTGTTTAATCATGCGTAAGGCAACTAGTTGCTCGCGAATATCTATCACTTGGGCATCCGTCTTCCACGCCTTCAAACGCTCCACAAGCCGGCTGCGGGCAGGATTTGTGTACATGCCGTACTGCTCAATATATGCTGCGGGCGGTAGCAAGGTTTGTACTCTTCCGGTCTCTTGAAGAGTCTCGCCAAGCCGCCGCCAACCCTCTTCTTCATCCAGAAATATCACAATACCGGAAACTTTGGAAAGCGTATCTTTATCAACGGCGCCATCAAATGCCTCGCGGCTATCACTCCGTCCAGGAACGATAACGTACTCTTCTGCGCCGTCCATGACTAAAATAAGATCCGGTTCATCAATCCCCGTGAGATACCAGAAATTACTATCCTGGTGAAATGGAAAGGTAGTATCAGCATTTCTCTGCAGAAGCCCCTGCGCCGTGATGACAATTGGCAGCGACGAATCCACGGATTCCCGCAAACGTTTACGGTTATTACTAAAGAATTTTGTCTTAAAAATCGTATTCATATCCAACCAGTATACCAGCCGGTTTAAGCTATTTGAGTCGCACGTATACACTCCCCTTTGTTCTGCCGCCTTCCGTGTGAATTAGCTGCTTACAGATACTTCCGGAGAATAGCTGCTTTTTTAGCGCCAATGGATTGCTCGATAGCTATTTGATTAGCCTCGGCGACGCCTTTCATACTGCCAAACTCTTTTAGTAATTTTCGCCGGGTAGCCGGACCGAAGCCTGGAATTTCCTCGAGTAGGCTAGCTGTCTGCCGCTTTTGCCTGAGTACGGAATGATAGCTGACGGCAAAACGGTGTGACTCATCGCGTATTCTCTGTAAGAGTTTGACGAGGTTTGTATTGTGCGGCAGGTTTACCAGAATAAAATCATCACTCTCCGTCATAAAACCCTGTAGTTTGTGCATAATGTCCTGGTTTAACGCGACATTAGACTTGTCCTTGTGGATCACAATCTGCTCTTCCCGCTTGGCGAGCCCAATGAAAGGTATTTGCTGACAGCTAGGCTCAGGGTCGCCATTCTTGTCTGCTCTGCACGCTTCATCCCGGGCGCGAATAGCCGCGTCAAGCTGGCCCTTGCCACCGTCAATCAGCACCAGGCTGGGCCTACCCCAGGCTTTGATATTTTTTTCACTTAAGCGACGCGACAGCGTTTCATACATGTTATGAAAGTCATTGTTATGGTCCTTTTTGGTCTTGAATTTGCGATATTCCGCCTTGTCACTAACCCCGTTGGTAAAGACCACCATACTCGCCACCACGTCCGTTCCAGACATGTGCGAAATGTCATAACCCTCCATACGCTGCGGGAAAGTATGCAGGCCAAGCAAATCGACCAGCTCATTGAGTGCATGGTCTTTACTGATGTCCATAAACTCTTTGTCACTGAAAATGACTTGCTTGTTGAGGTTTTGCAGTGCAGTTAAGCGATTGCGGATATGTGCCGCTTCTTCAAAATTCTGTTGCTTGGCAGCGGCCTTCATCTCTTTTTCCAGCTCACGAATGATAGTCACACGCTTACCTTCTATGTATGCCATTAATTGGCGCAGATTGGCTCGGTACTGCTCGAGTGTCGTGCGGCCTTCTTCAAGGCCAGGATCAAGTCCCAGATGATAGTGCAGCGTCGCGCGCTTCTGGCCGGGAATCTTACGCGTAGCGTACGGGAAAATGCGGCGCAGGAGTTTTAGCGCTACGCGCACACTCGATAGACTCGGGTAAGGTCCAAAATACTTCGCGCCATCGTCTAACGGCCGGCGGGTAGTGCTGACCGTAGGATAATCGCTGTCATAATCAATCCGGATATAGGCCATAGCCTTATCGTCACGAAGCAAAATATTGTAACGGGGCATGTAGCGGCGGACCATCTCGGCTTCCAGAAAGAGCGCTTCTATTTCGCTTTCCACCACCATCCAGTCGGTATCGGCGATTTCCGCCACCAAGGCGTCAGTCTTGACGTCTCGGGTACGTGATTTCTGGAAATACTGGCGTACGCGGTTACGGAGCACCGCCGCTTTGCCGACATAAATAATCTCGCCGCTGGCGTCTTTATGAAAATAGACACCTGGCTCGCGCGGCAATTCTTTAAGTTTCTTTTCTAGTGTAGGGCTGATCACAGCTATATTATACCGCCGCTGTTTGGCCAGCGCATTCTGGGCACAGCGTTTCCTGCGTACAGTTTTCGCATACTACGATGAGTTCGTTGCAGGATACGTTGGCGCAGTTGGTATAACGGCTCGTCTTGCTGCTGCAATGTACGCACTCGCCAATATCTTTTGCCTTATCAGAAAACTTCACGCCCATGCGGCCATCGAAGACATAGAGCGAGCCTTCCCAAAGTCCTTCGTCGGCGTACTTCTCACCGTACTTCACTATGCCGCCATCCATTTGATAGACCTCTTTGAAACCGCGGTTTTTCATAAGACTACTGAGGATCTCGCAGCGGATGCCGCCGGTGCAGTACGTGACTACCGGTTTGTCTTTTATATCTTTATACTTGTTGCCCTCAAGCTCCTTGAGAAAATCTTTGCTTGTACGAGCATCTGGCACGACGGCATTTTTAAATTTGCCGACTTTGGCTTCATACGCATTGCGTCCGTCAAAAAATATAACATCTTCGCCGGCCTTGGATTTTTCTTCTACCAGTTTGTGCACCTCTTCCGGCTTGAGGTGTGTACCCCCGCCAACAATACCATTCTCATCAACCTTTAATTCGTCAGCCGCGCCGAAGGTGACAATCTCATCGCGAACTTTGACTGATAATTTCGGGAAGTCCTCGCGCCCTCCTTCACTCCATTTAAAAGCCGTGCCCTTAAATGCGTTGAAGGTTTTTGTCTCTTTGACGTACTCCTTGAGGTCTTCAATGTCACCGCCAAGAGTGCCGTTAATACCGTGCTTGGATAATAGGATACGACCCTTTAGGTGTAGCTTTTCACAGAGGGCGCGCTGCCACAACCGCACCGCTTCGGGGTCGGATATTGGCGCAAACTTATAGTAGAGAATGATCTTCTGGGAACTCTTCATAACTTTACCGTATTATACAACGTTTTATCGACTTCTCCCAGGATACTTTTAGAGAGAAATTACAATTAAGACGATGATGATAGCCAAGACACCAAGCCCAGCGGCAAGCTCAATTTTTTCCTGTTGGCGAGCCTTATCGCCAGCTGTTTTTTGCTTTGTTTTTTTCTCTTCTGCAGACGTTGTTTGTGAATAGTTTTGACTCTCTACGGCATTTGGAGCCTCACGTCGTAGCAATGCCGCACCGGCGACCGCCGCTACGCCGCTGATGGCACCGCCGCCTGGAGATTGGCCTAGAATTCTATCGCGCACTTTGGGGTCTTTCTCAAATCGAAGTTCTTTTTCAAACAGTTCCTGGTTCAGCGCGGCATGCACACTTTCACCTTTGATAAATTGAGTCATGACACGGCGTAGCGCAGGTTCGTCCAGACGGCCGGTATCCCATAGCTCTTTCAGGCTCACACCTTCCACGCGTATCTTTGCCGCAGCCTGTTTGAGCTCTGGAGTCGTATAAGTCTCAACTTTTCTATTCATATCGATTGTAGCCCTGACTGATTCCTGTCTTGGGGCGCGCAGACCGATAGCGCTCATTGCTCCTGCCGTACCAACGGCTGCTACGGCAGGTGCCTCAACAAGCACTCGCCCTAGCCGCTCAGCCTGTGGTAGCGCAAGCGAGGAGCGTCCAAGCTCACTTCGCTGCGACGCTATCGGTAGGCGTTCTGTAGTCCGCGGCGTCATGCGCTCCATGAAGCGTTGGCGCTCCTCGATCGTGCGCAACGTCTGCGCTTTTTCAGCGGCCAGCTTACGGATACGCTCTTCTTTCTCGAATACCGAGGCATGTAGTAGTGTTACTTGTTTTTCTAGTTTTTTCTGAATAGGGATAAGTTTTTTCTCGGTCTTTATGCGCCCGCGTCGGCGACCTATCAGGTACCCTATTATACCGCCGATTAAGAGACCCTGCCCCATAGCCCGCCGTTCATACGCCAGAGCCTCTTCTTTCGGTACCATGTTTGCTAAAACCGCAGGGTTCACAAGGTTATAACCGGCTTGCGCGGGGGCGGCCGGTCTGCCCGGGCCAAAACCTCCGCCAGGGGGTACCGGCATGCCGCCATACCCATAAGGAGGGATATTTCCGTTACCG
>JAQGGU010000020.1 GCA_028289265.1 Candidatus Saccharimonadota bacterium
AAAGCCGCGTTGATGTCTAACCATAACCATTATTATGCACAAAAATAAGCATTCTGCTACTAGTCGTGGAATAGCTTAGGACTTCGCACATTTATATGAAGTCAATGGCTTGCAGAACAACTGTTATAATCATTACTAATGAAAGTACTGGTCACCGGCGGAACAGGATATATCGGCAGTGTCGTTACTGCGCATCTGTTGGAAGCGGGGCACGAAGTAGTAGTACTCGACAATCTATCGCAGGGACATGAGGACGCTGTGCCTGAGGGCGTGCGCTTTATCAAAGCCGATATAGCAGACATAGAGACGGTACTCACGAAAGAGGACGGCATCGAGGCGGTGCTTCATTTCGCGGCCCTGATGTCGGTGGGCGAGTCGATGCAAAAGCCTGAGCTATACTGGCATAACAACACCATCGGCTCACTGAAATTATTAGAAGGCATGCGCGCGCTCGGCATCAAGAAAATCATCTTTTCTTCAACCGCCGCGACTTACGGTGAACCATTGAAAGTACCCATCACAGAAGACGAACCTACCAAGCCTACCAGCACTTATGGCATGACAAAGCTGGCTATCGACATGGCGATCACCAGCTATGCCCACGCCTTTGATTTTGCGGCTACGAGCTTACGGTACTTCAACGTTGCCGGAGCCTACGGCAAGTATGGCGAACGCCACCCTGTAGAGAGCCACATTATCCCGCTAGCACTTCGTGCAGCCTCGCAGGAAAAACCCGAATTTACCCTTTTTGGCAGAGACTATCCAACAGACGACGGCACGTGTATCCGCGACTACGTACATGTAGCCGACCTGGCACGAGCGCACCTGCTAGCACTGGACGCTTTACAGCCGGGCAAACATGATATTTACAACCTGGGCAATGGCGATGGCTTTTCCAACCTGGCCGTAGTACAAGCTGTCGAGGAAGTAACCGGCAAAAAGCTTACCATACTCGATGCGCCGCGCAGAGCGGGCGACCCGGCAGTACTGATTGCGTCAAGCGAAAAGGCCCGAAAAGTTCTCGGTTGGGAACCACAAAAACCTGAGCTTACCACCATGGTGCAGGATGCTTGGGAATTTTATAAAAATTGAGAGGGAACAGATGGCCGATAACGACGCTCGCAACCAAAAAGAATTTTTAGATACCGCCACCCTGGAAGCTAGCATTGGCGTGAACAATTCCGTGCTGGACGCGCATTCGGTACTCATCAGCAAGCGGGTAGTGATAGGGAAGGGCAATGTATTCTATCCGAATGTCGTCATCGAATGCATCGGAGAGGGTAGCCTGGACATAGGCGATGGAAACACTTTTTACCCTGGTACATTCATATTATGCAGCAATGGCACTATTACCATTGGCAACGACAACGAATTCGGTACTGGCGGTTGCACCATAAAAGCAAATATGGACGCCGCGGAAATACACATAGGCTCTGGCGGCCGCTACTCGGACGGCGTGAGCGTCATGGGCAAAACCCTACTTGATAATGGTAGCCAGGTTCTCGGGGCGATCACCGTACAAAGCTGCTCGCTCGAAGGCGGGGGCAACTACACAGAGCCAGACCCGGACAAACGCGCGGCGGTACTAAAAGGCTCGGGATTGGCACGAGGTATAACCCTGCAGCAGGGCCAGGTTATAAACCATATTGGCAATTTCTCTCATGCCTCAGTCGAATGGCAGCGGGCATATCACCCTAAATAACAGGCCGTCTAAAGACTTTCAACGGCAGCTGGCTGAGCAGGGAGCGTGTCATCTTCCATAAGCCCGGTCAGGAGATTTCCGACATCGCATACATTCCATACAGAGAGAATACTCTACAGTGCTCGCTCGCAAAGTCCGACTCTTCCACCTTACGGTAAATGCCTAAGTACTAGACTCAGCCGACGAACTCTTCAAAAGATGTAACTACGCCGTTTCCAAACGTAAATTTTCCCACGAAGTCGTGCGGGTAGGCTTCGCTAATGTTATGCTCACCAAAATCCTGGCCGATATGGCTAGCCCTAAGAGCCGCCATGACACCCGAGTGGCACACCAGCACTATAGTCGCGTCGGCGTGCCTGTCGTCGAGCTCGCCGATAGTCTGAAATACGCGCTTTTGCATGCGATCAAGCGATTCACCATTTGGAGGGGCATAGTGCGTGTCGCTGTCCAGCCCAGGGTACTGCTTGTACGCCTCAGTACTGAACATATTGGCAGCCTCACCATAATTAACCTCCCGTAGTCCAGGCAAGCGCTTAATCTCTTTGGTAAAGTCCAGCCCCCGGGCAAGTACATACGCTGTAATAAACGCTCGTCCGACATCACTGGAATACATCTCATCTATGCTAATATTCGCGAGCTTCGTGATGACTTTTTCGGTAGGCTCTAGGCCAGTGTCAGTCAGTGGGGTATCAATCCAACCAGAGAGGCGCTTAACCCGGTTGTTCTCCGTCTCACCGTGGCGAACTATATAGAACGTATTCATCAGGGCAGTATACCAAAGCAGCGCTCGCGGGTATTCATAAATATTTAAACGCTAGCATAAAGACGCGTTGTATTTTACGTTTAAAAAGTCGATAATAAACGTAACCGATATGCATGTTTTTACTTCAGACAATCTAATATCTATTGTAGCTTCCTGATGAATTATCTTCAGCGCCTTATTCAGGAAGTCCGCATTGTTGTCCTTGTAGCGCTTCTAATAAATAACATTTTGCTTATGGGCGTCTGGTACGCCACTAAAGATATATTGAACTTACCGTTTGCGGTCATCGTCGTTGTCCTATTCTTTGTCGGCCTTATCCTGAACTTTGTGTTGGCGTCTGTTGTGGGGTCGGTTGTTACGCAGCCATTGAAACTACTGTGGCGAAATATCCTGCACGTTTCGCCTAGCGAGCATGGGGAAACTACAATTCCAAAGTTGACCGCTATCTGGCTCGGCAAAGACCTTGTCTCTGCGCTAACCGGCCAGGTGTATCAGCTGGCAATGGTAGCTAGCGACATCGAGCAGGCAAATGCTAAAGCCTTGCCGGACTTACGCAAGAATTTTATAGCCAACTCGTTGCCACTCCCGCTCATTGTTCTAGACAAGGACGAGACCATACTGTTTGCCAACATGGCCGCACAGGATTACTTCGGCCTACAGGAAGACGAATTAACCAACCACAACTTAAGACATACTCTTAATATGGTTTTTTCTCAGACACACGAGGACCTGGATACATGGCTTGCCCATGCCAAGAAAGATTCCGCCACTGCAGCCAACACCTGGGAGAGCGTCAGATTGCAAAGACCGGAAGGCTTCGACCCCTTGCAGTTTGACCTGGCAGCTTTCTACAACAGGGACAACCCTGACCGCTGCGAGACTATGCTCGTCTTGTTCGACCGCAGCACGCAGTACGCGCAAGACGATGAAGAAGTTGGGTTTGTGGCCCTTGCCGTCCATGAACTACGCACCCCTATCACAATGCTGCGCGGTTACATCGAAGCCTTGGATGAAGAGTTAAGCGGACAGCTCAGCGGTGAGACAGCAGACTTTTTCAATAAATTGAATGCCTCCTCGCAGCAGCTCAA
>JAQGGU010000029.1 GCA_028289265.1 Candidatus Saccharimonadota bacterium
TGGCCCTACCATATAGAAGGGCCAGAATTTTTCGCTTAATGTCTCTCGAGCTGCACTCCATACGTAATACATAAGTATTATACAATGTGGTTGCGGCCAATTCTAGTGTATTCTCTAATGATTAAATGCTTATGTTTAAGCTGGGAGCGGTGCAAGAGTGCCTCTGCGCTTTGGGGCAGTAGCAACTGTTTTAGGCAAAACTATAGTAAATGTGGTGCCCTTGCCTACCTCGGATGATACTTTTATCGTACCCCCGTGCAATTCTATTATTTCCTTGGCCCAGTATAAGCCAAGCCCGGTGCCCCCTACTTTGACCGAAAGTGGATTTTCAATACGCGAGAACTTCTTAAATAACTTGTCCATGCCCTCTTTAGGAATGCCTACACCCTCGTCGCAAATGGCAATCTCAGCAACATTCTTCCCTGTATCGGCGATGGATATAGTGACATTCTTGCCTTCCGGTGTGTACTTGCTGGCATTATCGATAATATTACCGATCGCCATTCGTATGTACTCGCTATCAACTGGCAATAGTATGGATGACTTTGCCTTGTGTAAGGTAACGTTCTGGTCCCGGTTCTCAAAGTGTGACATCAGGTCATGAGTAATGCTCTCGACGAGCTTGGCAATATCGACATCCTGCTTCTTCAGAATGATTTTCTTAAGGTCTAGTTTTGCGACCCGAAGTATATCGTTGACTACTTGGATTTGACGCTCATTACTGTCGTATGCGCTTTGCAGAAAGCGCTGTTGTTCTTGGGTGACATCGCCGGCATAGCCTTCAAGTATCATCCCGATGTACTGCTTGACCGCAGTGGCTGGAGTGCGAAGCTGGTGGGATGCCAGCGCGATGAACTCATCTTTGGAGCGGTTTATTTCCATGAGTTGTTCGACACGTTGTGCCTCTATGCGTTTGCGCTGCATGGAGTAATGTAATACGCGCGACAAAAGCTCCGAATCCAGTGTGCCTTTAACGAGGTAGTCTGCCACTCCCATACGCATAGCCTTACGCTCGACGCGCTCATCTCCGGCTCCGGTGAGGATGATAAAAGGTTCAGGGCGTTGCACGAGGTCAAAACGCCCGAGTAGTTCCAGGCCATTTTCTTCGCCAAGACGGTAATCGATTAGATAAATGTCGTGGGCTTCTTCGTCAATAACTACGGAAGCATCTTGAATGTTAGAAATCCACTCAAGTTTAAAGGGAGAATCATGAATTTTGTTTATGAAATTCCTAATGATCAGGTAATCATCCTCATCATCATCAACAAGCAGTACCCGTATGTACTTACTCACTGTTCCTCTCATTTTGATTCGGTAACTCCACTATTTCGAACCAGTAACGACCAAGTGTTTGCATTACGCCTATTAGACCTTCAAAAGTCACGGGCTTGGTAATAAATGAATTCACACCGAGCTGATACGATTTATATATGTCTTCTTCGGCCTTGGAAGTCGTAAATACGACAACTGGAATATCTCTGAGGTCGGGGTCGGATTTGATTTCTTTCAAGGCTTCCCGGCCGTCTTTCCTGGGCATGTTGAGGTCAAGCAGAATAACACCTGGACGAGGATACTTTACTGGGTCTGAGTATTGGCCTTCGCAGTGCAAGTATTCGAGGAGTTCCTCGCCATCTTTTACTCGGCATAGTGTATTCAGTAGCTTGCTTTGTTTTAATGCTTTTTGTGTCAGCAAATAATCATCATCGTCGTCATCAGCCATGAGGATAATAATACCTTGCTTATCGGTCATACGGTTCTCCCTGTTTATGATGTACTGGTAAATAAATGATAAAGGTCGCGCCCTCGCCTGGTTTACTGGTGGCGGTGATCGACCCGCCGTGTCGTTCTACGATTTTTCGACAAACTGCTAGTCCTATTCCAGTGCCTTCATAAGAGTCACGGCTGTGTAAGCGTTGAAACACTGCAAAAATGCGGTCCAGATACTTTTCCTCGAAACCAACGCCGTTATCTTCAATAAGTAGTCTACAATACTTTTTCCCTTTGTCGTGTGAAATTTCTTTTGTTGCACTAATTTTTACTACGGGATCAGTACCGGTTTTATGAAATTTAAGGGCGTTGGAAATAAGGTTTTGCAGTAGCTGACGAATTTGCATGGCATCGGCGTCGATAGTTGGCAGCCTTTGTATCTGTATAGTAGCGCGCGTGTCTTCTATCCGTGTTTCAAGGTCCTCGAGTACTTCTACAGCAACGACGTTTAAATCTACTTTGGTAAAACCCCTGGCTTTGGTGGTTACGCGTGAGAATGACAGGATATCCTCAATGAGAGCGCTCATGCGCGCCGCTGCATTTCTCATCCGTTTCAGGTAGTCCTGCCCTTCGCCGAGTACGGGGGCGTATTCTTCTTCTAGCAAGTTGCCGAAAGCTTGGATCTTACGTAGTGGTTCCTGCAAGTCATGGGAGGCGACATAGGCGAAGTCCTGTAATTCCTGGTTGCTGCGTTGCAGGTTGACATTGGTTTCCTCCAGTTGTGCCGTACGCTCTTCAACCCTTCTCTCCAGCTCTTCATTGGCGATACGCAGTTGCTCCTCGAGGCGCTTGCGGGCTGCCAGTTCACGCTTGGCGGCTTCATAGAGGCCTGCATTAGCGATGGCAACAGACGCGCGTCCCGCAAGCTCCTGTGCCATTTCCAGATCGTTTTTGGTATAGTAGCGTTTTTGCTCGGCAGATATAAGGGTAATCGCCCCGACGGTCCGATTCTCGACAATAAGTGGAACAATAATAATGGCGCTAAGGCCTAACTCGCGGAGCAGCTTCAATTCTTTTTCGCTCTTCGCGGAAGCTACCACCAGTTCATCTGAGATCATAGGATAAAACTCGTAGTCGCCTGTCCGTAGGACTTTGGGCAGTCCGGTTGGCTCTGTCAAGTCGCGTGGGCCTTGTTGTTCGCGCAGCTCGATAGCCCATTTGACCTTGGCAGGGTCTTTGTGGGCGATAGCTACTTGTTGTAGTGTGTCGTTATCATCGAATACATCGACGGTACACCAGTCGGCTATAGTAGGAATGGCAAGTTTAGCTATGGCCTGGAGTGTTTTTTTATAATCAAGAGAAGCAGATAACGCTGTACCGGCTTTAGCCAAAAAACTCAAGTTGGACTCTACTAGTTTCCTGTCGGTGATGTCTATTAGTACGCCGGGAAACTGAAGTGCTTTGCCGTTAGCATCACGCTCTACACGGCCACGGGCAAGGACCCAGCGCATGCTGCCGTCGGGACGCTGGGTACGGTATTCTACCTCAAAGACTTTGCCGGATTTCAAAATCTTTTGGACTTCTTTTTCCATGCGCACCCGGTCTTCCGGATGTATCGCTGCAATAAATGCCGATAACGGTAGGCCTTTTGTAGCCCTGTCTATGTCGATCCCAAACATTGCGGCCATGTATTTATCACCGATGATTTTATCTGTAGCAATATCCCATAACCAGGTGCCAATAACTCCGCTCGACAAAGCTTCATTGAGCCGCTGCTGGGTGCGCGCCAGCTCATGGCTTGTTTTGATCTCTTCTGTGATATCTTCGGTAGCTTGATAGACCACGGCGACCTTGCCATTCTCATCAAATACGGGATGATGGCTGACTCGCCAAAAACGCTCTTCAAACTCGCCATTTTTCTTAGGGATATCGTACTTAAGTACCGGCATAATATCCATTTTGCCGGTACGTATAACTTTGCGGAACGATTCAAGTAAATCACTAACACCGGTTCTTTGGTATTTTTCGGATACGTCAGGAAATACGTCGAAGACCGGTTTGCCGATGGCTGTGTCAGGATCGGAATTAGCTATACGCGCATGTGCTTCGTTCTCTGCGATGATCGTAAACGTTGGATCATCTACCTCAAAAGCAATATACGCCTGGGGCAAAGACTGAAATACTACCTGGTAATCTAGTTGCTGGGTAACTGCCATCATGTAATATTGTATCAATTTATTGCAAAATCGGGGTATTGTTAAGTGGGTATACTACAACAGTCACCCCTGTTAGGAATCTAATTTACCCGAAGGGATAGTACCTGTGGCTGTCAATGGTACAATATGGTCATGTTAATATTCCCACTATTTACATGGTGGTATGGCCAAGGTTGGCTGCAAGTAGCCAGGAACTTTGGAATTAGTCTTGCCCGCGTCAGCCATATATTCTCTGTACCAATCTTATTGAGAACATTGTGGGCGCCTTGGAGAAGGATTATTACGTACCCGGGAGCAAGTATCGATGCTAAGCTCCGCGCGCTCGGCGATAACCTGGTCAGCCGTTGCATAGGCTTCACTGTTCGTATTATGGTGCTGATCACGGCAGCGATCATTCTGCTACTAGTCGCGATATGGGGTGTATTCTGTATCGTCGTTTGGCCGCTTTTGCCGTTTCTCGCCGCTGGATTATTTATAAAAGGAATCGTAGGATGAACCAATCCTCTACAATTGATCTCACTTCGCTGAGGGCTCGTAAGGCCCGGCTAGCTAAGCGTATCGGCAAGACCGGTTACGAAGTGCTAGTCGTCCTAGTAATAGCATTCTGTATATTGGGTGTGACTACTTATTATTTTGAGATGACACGTCTGCCATTCCTTAGTGTGGCGGCAGCGCTTTTTTGTTTTATATGGGCCTTATGGTACAAACGGGACTTGGCGGTCCTTGCCCCCAGCGGTACTTCGATGACCGACAGGATGTCGGGTGAGGTCCTCGCCCGCCTGCGCCCTAATAGTGCCTTGACGCCTCGCGCGACATGGCAAGCACTACGCACACACTGGCAGGTGCTGTTTTTGACGAACCATTTCCTTTTTGACGGTACGATTATTGAGAATATGCTGAGCGAGCAGGAATCGGACATGGATGCCGTATGGGCGGAAGCCGAGCGTTTGTCGGTGACTTCACCAAAAGGATTGGTGGAACCAGGCTATGTCGCTGCCGCACTCCTCAAGACTTCTCCGATGGTAAGTCAGTATCTGACTCAAATAAAACTGTCTAAGGATGATGTTGACGCCATGGCAGGCTGGCTAGAGCGTGTGCTTGAGGCGATGAACGCCGAGAAGCCGTACTTCGGCGGTATTGGACGGGATTGGGCAAATGGGTTCACACCGCGCCTCAACCAGTTCGGTTACAATATAAGCCTCCATATAGAACAACAAGGCGGACACTTCGGTTGGTTAACTGAGTCCGCTGGTGTGGCCGCTCTCAAAGGAGCGTTTGCGCAAGGCGCTTCGACAGTCGCTCTTATCGGTGAGCCGGGTGTCGGCAAGACTAGCCACGTCAACGCGCTTGCCCAATTGCTACTACAGGAAAAGAACGATCGTAATCTTGAGCATCGACAGATAGTTGCCCTAAACCCATCGGCTATTTTGTCGGCGGCACGCCATCCGGGTGAATTGGAAGATATTGTCATGACCTTACTTAGTGAGGCGTCCCACGCCGGAAATATCCTTCTTTTCCTGGACGAAGCACAACTGTTCTTTAGAAGTGGTCCAGGTTCGTTTGATATGACTCAGATACTGCTGCCGGTATTGCAGTCCCGCTCTATACAGATGGTTGTGGCTATGACGCCGCATGATTATCAATGGCTGCGCGCCAATAACCCGGGCTTTGCGAACTTGCTTACGCCAGTCATGCTGCAAGAGCCGCCGGAGCATGATGTACTGCGTATCCTGGAAGACGCCGGGCTTGGTATGGAGCATTCACATAAGGTACTGGTATCTTATGAAGCGATTAGGGAAGCCTATCGTCTGAGTGGCCGCTACATGCAAGATCTGGCATATCCCGGTAAGGCAATTCAACTCCTCGAGCAATCGCTGTCGCACAGCGTACATAACGGTATTATCGTACCCGAATCTGTACAGCAAGCCATAGAACAGTCCCAAGGCGTCAAAGTCGGTACCGCTTCTCAGGCCGAGGTGGACACGCTGCTCAATTTGGAAGATAAAATCCATGAACGCATGATCAACCAAAGCCAGGCGGTAAAGGTCGTCGCTAGTGCCCTGCGCCGCGCTCGGGCCGGTGTGGCGAACCCGCGCCGCCCTATCGGAAGCTTCCTCTTTCTGGGACCGACTGGTGTGGGTAAGACTGAGCTGGCAAAAGCCGTAGCAGCTACTTACTTTAATGCGGAAAGTAATATGATCCGGCTGGATATGAGTGAGTATCAGCGGCCTGAAGATGTGCAGCGTTTGCTGTCTAATGGTAGCGATGAAAGCCGCAGTCTTATTATGGCCGTGCGACAGCAGCCGTTTTCAGTGGTTTTGCTTGATGAGATCGAAAAAGCTCATCCGAATATTCTGAACCTTATGTTGCAATTGCTCGATGAAGGCCAACTAACAGATACTGGCGGACGTCCGGTATCTTTTAAGGACTGTATCGTCATTGCTACATCAAATGCTGGAGCAAACACAATTCGTGAACGCGTCTCTCGTGGTGAATCGATGGAGAGTTTTCAGAATGAATTGACTGACGAGCTTATAGATAACGGCCAGTTTAAGCCGGAACTCTTGAACCGTTTTGATGAAATAGTCCTATTCCGGCCGCTTACGCCAGAGGAGTTAGGCCAGGTTGTCATCCTCATGCTCCAAGGTATAAATAAAACCCTTGCGCAGCAAAACATCAAGGTGGAACTTACGCCGGCAGCGGTACAAAAAGTTGTGTCCGTGGGTTATGATCCAAGACTTGGTGCCCGGCCTATGCGCCGTGCTTTACAAAGGTCCGTAGAAGACGGTATCGCCGGACGAATTCTCCGTGGGGAGACTCGACCCGGCGATACCGTGGTGCTTGATGAAGCTGATTTAGCGTAGCAAGTCGTACTGTTTAGGCACGGTTCTTGCGGCGCATGTAGAGCGCGTGACCAGCGCCAGCGAGGACTGATGCCCCACCGAACAGGCCAGCTACTGATGCAGGACCAGCTGCAGGCAGTGCTTCAGGAGTTGGAGTAGTGACAGATGGCTGTACTACAGGAGTTTCCTTTACAACAGGAGGCTTCTCTTCAACTACAGGAGGCTTCTCTTCAACTACAGGTGGCTTTTCCTTAACTACAGGAGGCTGCTCAGGCTTAGGTTGTACAGGAGTTGGAGGAGTAGGTGTAGGTACAACGTTTGTAGCCTTCATTGGGTTACCACAGCTCGCAAGGATAGCGTAGCGGAATTGACCGTTTCCATTAAGGACTACGTAAGCGTCGATGCTATCACTGACAAAAACGCTTTGTGAGGTGCTGTTATAGAAAGTAACACCGTTGTGGTTTACCTGGGTGCGGCCAGCACGGTTGTTGTAACCAGCGCTGATAGCGTTGTTGGCAACTACTTTACCGTTAACGCGGACTTCACCGTTTTTGTGAGCAGTGCCGGCAACAGCTACGTTCTGCAGGTCGTTCATCTCGGCCTGGGTAATCCCATACCAGTCGTAGACAGCCTTAGCCTTGTTGTCTGCATTGTACTTCTGCTGCAGTTCGCCGACGCTCATAGCGCCACAGTTAATGATAGAGTTAGCGTTACAGTTACGTGTCGAATTGAATGTCACGTTAGCTGCATATACTGAACCAACACCAGCGGCTACAAACAACATTAAGCTTACGGCAAGACCGACAGCAAATGTCTTTGCAACATGGGTAGGTCGTGAAACTGAAATACTCATATTTTCTCCTTTTGGTCACACGTTACCTTACGTGTACCACTCCCTTTATTGATTAACCTTTCAACATTAGCATAATGCAGCTAAAATGTCAAGAACCTTGTAAAGTATTTATGCTTACTTAAATCACTTCAGTATCTCAAGCGTGCTACCATAGTTGCTCCATGCGGCATTTCCCCTGGCAGTAAGTTTACGACCTTACCGCTCATCTGCCAGACGCGTGTAGCCAAATTGTTGAGGGTTTTGCTGCGTTCGGCTTCCGGAAATGTGATCCTTAGCACCGAATTCACGCTGTCTTGTACGGTATCTGTGGTGCGCCGGGACAATTGTGCCAATAATTTATCAATCCTTCCCTGTTCGGCTGCTGCCATGATGCTCTTGGTATCTCCTGCGACACGCTCAGGATTAGCCCCTGATAGGCGCTCGTATTCTTCGCGGACTGCGTCGTGTTCCGGTTGTACGAGTTCTAAGTTGACGATTGGTATGACTTTTTCAAAAAGCTCTTCCGGCCGTGTCTCAGTATGATTTCCTTGTACTATTCCCTGTAGAATATTGGGATACTTGCTCATTTCTCGGTATTCGGCGGCTTCAGCATCGATGCCGGCTATGATGACCGGTATCGAGCGGTCGAGCTTATCGCAGAGCAGCTTATCTATCAGATGGAAGAAGCGCAGCCTGTCGTTATCTTGCGGGTCGCGCGCCCCGCCCCGGCCATTGAACCAACCGGTATTCAGGCTTGAGCCCGTTGCCGAGCCTTGATTCTCGCTTTGCTGGTTAGGTTCATCTATACCAAGTGCCTCCCGCATGGTTGCGGGCACGCCTATATCCATCAGCTCGAGTCCATACATGTCGCCTTTGTAAACTTTTGGCTTTTGCTGTGCCAGGGCTAATACATAATAATCAGGCGTATCACCAAGTAGAGCTAATATCGGTGCTAAATGGAATGAGTCATCAACTGACACGTACTCTTCTGTATCGATAGGTAGCTGAAACATATGCATAGTGTCTGGAGTGGCGCAGATAAGCAGGCCGCGGCCGCTTACCTTCCAGAAATCCAGATCGTCATAATGAGCCTCGAGGGTGTTGCAGAGCATTTTCCCGAGCTTTGAGCTATCTCCTGCGGCTTGAAGCTCTTCCACGGCTTTATGAATGAGGTTTTTAAAGCGTATTTGATTTTCGGTGATATGCGGCGGTGCGGCCGATATTTCAAGTGGAATATATATTGTAACTTTTGGAGAATCCTCTAGTGCCAGTAGTTCCTGAACTGCGTCCCGTGTAATTTTCTGCATCTGCATATATACCTCCCTTCGGGCCTTACACCTCCATCATAGAGGCGATGCGGCTATTGTGATGGTAATTTTCTTACACTGCGCGTTTCTGAAGGCGGGTATGGCAAAATAAATCTAGAGGCCGTTGAAGCCTGATGCTTCCATATAGGCTGCGAATAATTCTTCGTCGGCTGTCTCTGCGGCGGCGTCCTCGTAGGATTCCAGGAGTTCAGGGGGTATGTCTGTGAAGCCATGCAAGAGGGTTACTCGGGCGAGTTAAAGCATGTTAACTGCGATTGCCGCGTACATTGAGAAGTGCTGTTAGGATATTTTGCTTGTACAACACTCCATACTTAGCTGTACCGATAGGAACATGCTGACGGTATTCTTCGTACAGTTTCTGAGTAAGTTCTGCTTTATTCGCTGGAGTACTTGTAGACAGGTATACCGAAGGCATGACATCCCGGGGAGTATTAGAAGTGATTTCGATAATCTCGCCTTCGGTATTGATAATGATGTCTCGATGGTCAGGTACCGTTGCGGTGACATGTAGTTCCTGGGTAATGGGCTGCGGCGCGGCACTAATCCGTCCGCCATAGACTATAGGTATGGCCAGTGACAACAAAATAACGAGTTGGCGGACATGTTTCATACCACTAGCCTAGAGGCTATGGCAATTGTACGCAGCCTAACTTTTTATTGACATAAAACTCAAAAAGATTTAACTAACCCCGAGGTCAAATCCGTCGTCGGGTAGCAGCTTTTCAACTAGCAGTGATGCTGTCACTGGCTGCTTACCCCTGATCGCGCCGGCGTCAATAATATCGTGTAGGTGAAGCCGGAGATTCGGGATAGAGATAGTGTACTCCGGAGATTCAGCGCCTCGTGTTATTTCGTGATACATAATGTCCTCGGAGCTACGTCGTCGTACCGAAAGTTCTAATTGCGCCCTACCGAGAGCATTAAAAAGAGAGCCCCCCAAATATGAGGTTGCCCCTACAGTGGCAGCTTCACTTTTGAACTCTTCTCTACTAAGAAGCGGATGATGCTGTTGCGGGTGTTGTTCGCTCATTACCTTACAATATTCCTGATTAATCTTATTATTAAATTTGGTAGTTAGTGCTA
>JAQGGU010000032.1 GCA_028289265.1 Candidatus Saccharimonadota bacterium
CTTTCATGCTTGTCTCATTCTACCATTAGTTGTTAAGTGGTAGCTTCTTAAGCTTTTTTGAAGAATTAAAAAGCCCCGCTGAGGTCGGTATGACCAGCACGGGGTGTATGGCTACTGTAGTACCATACACCCCGTTTGTCAACAGTTACTACCTGAGGCTTATTTTAGCCCTGCCCTGACGGCAATTTCCGGCTCAAACTCAGACAACATCATTGCAATCACATCTGGGTCTAGGTCATATCGTTCTCGGACAAGCGCAAGGTTCTCAACCATGGCGTCAAAGCTTTGTGGAGTGATATCTACCGTGTCACTCAGTGCAATTAATCCTGCTGCTCCGCGGACCCGAGGATCGTCCATGGCAAGACTGCGCTTGCACTCTTCCCGTCGCTGACGCCGTTCTCTGCCAAGGAAATTCATATTTGCCCATTTTACACTACCCAAGCTATTTAGCCATGAGCCTCTAGACAATTATTTCTTGTCGCCGTCGACGACTTCGCCTTCGACTGGACCATCACCGTCTTTGTCATCTTTCTTGTCATCAGAAGCCGAGTCATCAGATGACGTCTCTTCGGCTGAAGCTTGCTCGTACATCTTAGCGCCAATTGGCATCATTTTGTCGCTGAGCTCTTTTGCGGCCTTCTCCAGGTCTTCCTTTGAGGCCTTTTCATCTTTTACGATTTTCTTCGCCGCTTCTAGAGCTTCGTCGAGCGTCTTCTTATCATCGTCACTCAATTTGTCGCCGTTGTCATTCTTCATCTTTTCACCCTGGTAGACGGCACCATCGAGTAGGTTACGAGCCTCTACGATCTCTTTGCGCTGCTTGTCTTCTTCAGCGTGTGCTTCGGCTTCTTTAGCCATTTTTTCAACTTCAGTCTTATCGAGGTTGCCTGAACCTTGGATGGTAATGCTCTGCTCTTTACCCGAGCCCTTGTCCTTGGCAGTAACGTGCAGGATGCCATTGGCGTCGATATTGAATGTTACCTCGATCTGCGGAATACCGCGAGGGGCTGGAGGGATACCATCGAGCACGAAGCGGCCGAGGCTCTTGTTGCCTTCAATCATGTCGCGCTCACCCTGGCCTACGTGGATTTCAACCTGTGGCTGATTGTCTGCGGCCGTGCTGAAAACTTCTGATTTGCTGGTTGGGATAGTTGTGTTGCGCTCAATGAGCTTAGTCATCACACCGCCCATAGTTTCGATACCAAGGCTTAGCGGAGTCACGTCGAGCAGCAGGACGTCTTTGACATCACCCTGGAGAACACCACCTTGGATAGCCGCACCAATAGCCACAACTTCGTCAGGGTTCACACCCTTCATCGGGTCTTTACCAAAGATCTTCTTGACCTTTTCCTGGACTGCAGGCATGCGGGTCATACCACCCACGAGTACAATAGCGTCGATCTCACTTGCTTTTAGGCCAGCATCCTTGAGGGCCTTTTCGCAAGGTCCAGCGGTGTTGTCTATGAGGTCAGCAACCAAGCTCTCGAGCTTAGCACGGGTGAGTTTGTGTTCGAAGTGTTTTGGACCATCCGCGTCAGCAGTCAGGAATGGCAGGTTAATATCTACTTCCTGGGCAGTAGAGAGTTCAATTTTAGCCTTCTCAGCTTCGTCGCGCAGGCGTTGCATTGCAGCCTTATCATCGCTGATGTCGATGCCATACTCTTTTTTGAATTCGTCGACGAAGTAGTTGACGAGTACGCGGTCGAAGTCGGCACCACCGAGGTGTGTGTCACCGTTGGTAGACTTAACTTCGAAGACGCCGTCACCGAGTTCCAGGATAGATACATCGAAAGTACCACCACCGAGGTCATAGACAGCAATCTTTTCGTCTTTCTTGTCGGCTTTGTCGAGGCCATACGCAAGCGCTGCGGCAGTTGGCTCGTTGATAATGCGCTTTACTTCAAGACCAGCGATCTTTCCAGCGTCCTTAGTGGCGTGGCGCTGTGAGTCGTCGAAGTAAGCAGGAACGGTGATAACCGCTTCGGTAACCGGCTCTCCGAGGAACGCTTCTGCGTCAGCCTTCAGCTTGCCCAGAATCATGGCACTGACTTCTTCAGGGCTATATTCTTTGTCAGCCATCTTTACTTTGACACCGTTACCGCTCTTCACGATCTCGTAACCCATGAGCTTTAGGTCGCGCTGAACTTCCTTGTCGTTAAAGTTGCGGCCGATAAGACGCTTTACTTCGTAAATAGTGTTTTTGCTGTTAGTGACTTGCTGGCGGCGAGCGACTTGGCCAACGAGACGTTCGCCATTTTTGTTCACGGCAACCACAGACGGAGTGGTGCGCTGTCCCTCTGAGTTAGCGATAATCTCCGGTTTGCCTGCCTGCATAACAGCCATAGCCGAGTTAGTAGTTCCTAGGTCGATTCCAATAATTTTTCCCATTATAGTGTCCTTTCTTTGGCAGATTAGAAGCTTGAGTGCTAATACAATTGTAGCATAAAAAATTAGCACTCATGTGTCAAGAGTGCCAAAAGCTATATTTGCCCTACGACATTCCCTCGTCAAGCTCGTCACCATGCACAGTCCTGAGAAACCTCTCAAGAGCAGGAGTCAACTGGACTTCTATATCCATTCCAGGCACATCCGCCTCAATCAGCTCCCGGCGCACCTCAGCAATTGCAGAGGCTACCGCATCGATATTAATACCGTCAGTCTGCGATAATACGGCATCAGGTCCCTGACAGGCTTCTTCGGCGCCCACCAAAAGATCTTCTATATTCAGACGAATAGCTTCTCTTCGTAAAATCCCATTTGTTTCAATTCTACTAAATGGATCGGCAGGCATGCCTTGGATAGATTCGCTCATAGCTAAAATAAACTTATCTTACTGTAGTTTTACCTTGACCATGGCGTGGCGAATGACTTCTTCACCAAGTTTGTAACCGGATTGCAGTTCTTCACTGACGATCTCTTCAGTACCATCACCCTCTTCCATTTGGACAGCTTCGTGGTAACGAGGGTCGAATGGTTCTGAGACAGTCTTGATACGCTCAACACCCATCTCCTGCAGCGTCTTCTCGAACTGCTTCACAACTCCTTGGACACCCTTGATGTAGTCGTTGCCTTCAAGCTCTTTCGGCACGTGCTTCAGCGCGCGGTCGAAGTTGTCGATGACCGGCAACAAATCGCGGACTACATTAGCCTTGATAAGATTACGCATGCCTGCGACCTGCTCTTCGTGACGGCGACGAATGTTTATAGCATCCGCTCGTTCGCGTTGCAGCGCTTCAGTCAATTCACCTACTTGCTGCTGTAGTGCCTGAACTTCTGCGTTTTCGTCCTGCTGTGTTTGGTCTTTTGGTTCTTGTTTCTTCGTCATAATGTCCTCTTGTCCTTACATCGTCCTAAATACTTCATCCGTAGCCGCCGCAAGTCCGCTCATACGAGCGACCGCCTCATGCGCCATAAGGTCGTAGTGCAGCTCACTGGCTTCAAATACTTCCCTGCTAGCCATACAACACCTCTTCCAATTCCTGCCCGGCGCGGCGGACAAGTGTCATCACTTCCTTGTAGCTTTGGCGCGTGGGGCCAAGCGTGCCAATATAGCTGCGGTCTGAGAAAGGGCTGCGGAAACGGCTGATGATAAGCGTGCAACCGGCCGCACGGCCAATAGGGTTCTCTCGGCCTATGTACACGCTGAGGGGTTCGTTTGGAGCTGCCTCGCGTAGCCACGGCTGCAGATTATCAAGCAGGCTGGCAACTTGCCTTACTTGCCCTGCCTGGATAAATTCCGGCTGGCCGAAGAGATTCGACAGCCCACTCATGTAAAGCTGGCCGCCAATAGTGGCAAGCCCGAGGTTGTGTGTCAGCTCGACTAAAGTGTCGACGGCGCTCTTGATAGTCTGCTCAGGCATACCAGCACCTTGAACACGCATGCTCAATGCTTTCTCGGCTCGGCGCACTGGCAGGTCGCTGTGATCTGATAAAGTGTTGACGTAAAAGCGGTAGCCCTTGTCGGTAGGAATACGTCCAGCACTGGTGTGCGGTTGGGCAATATACCCCAACTTCTCAAGCTCAGCCATCTCAGCCCTTATGGTAGCTGACGAGACATTAAAAATCTGTGCCAGCAACTTGCTGCCCACAGGACTGGCAACTTCAGCATATTGTTCGATGATAGCTGATAATATCTGCTTTTGACGCTCTGTCATATAAGCCTATTGTATAACCTTTAGCACTCAAGCGTCAAGAGTGCCAGTACTACCTCTGTCGTTCAGAAGTCATCGATTAGTGTTTTTTGCTTAGGTATTCCCGGGTATTAATCAGAAGCTTTTCAACTATAGCCCGGCCACGTTCTTGTGCCTCGGCATCTACTTTGTCAAACTTGGCTATCTCGTATACTTCCGCAACCGAGTCTTCAAGATGGTGGTTGATAACGAATTTGTAATACGGTTCTTGCAGGGCTGATTCAAACTCCTCCAGAGCGCTTTCCAGTCGTCGGCGCACCTCATCCTCGGGAAGTTCACCGCGTTGATGCAGGCGGTTTATCCATGTATCAAAATCAGGCGGCACAATAAAAATGACATCCGTATCTGGCTTTGCTCGGTATATATTTGCAGCGCCAATTATTTCAATATCAGTAATAGCTATCTTGTTGTCGCGCTTAGCCTTATCAAGTTCGCGCGTACTTATGCCAGAGACTTGTTGGTTATGAATGACCGCAGCTTCCAAAAACTCACCGTTTTTTACTTCATCGAGAACTTCTTCCTCGGTTCGGAACCAGTACTCGCGGCCATGCTCCTCAAGCACGCCGTCATTAACACGGGGCTGTCGGGTAGTATCAGAGACAATGAAGTGGAATTCGCCCGTCTTCTCGAGTTCGCGAATAATGGTGTTACGGCCACTGGAGCTTGGCGCCACCAATAGCACTAGCTTAAGATCAGCAATACGTGCCGTCGCAATCTCTGACAGCCTATAGCCATCCAGGTACTTGTGGAATTCATGCAGGTGTCGAAGTTCGTTCACTGTGCCCATATATCAAATAAGCTTATCATGAGAAGCCTACCGAGAGAAGACTGCAGTAGCCCTTAGCTCGGGCTGAGGATCGGCGACATTGCGGGCAGCCTGCGGATTACCAGCTTGCATGAACATACTTCCGCTTAGGACGATAAACAGAACTGCTCCGATGGTCATAAATATTTTTTGAGCAAAACTAATGGGGTTAAACGGCGTAGAGTCGTGCTGCATATTTCGGTTTCCTGTATTATTTTTTTCGGTACAATGGTCATCTTATGGCAATAGTAGACTTTATGTTACGAAATATCTTACACAGAAATCAAAATGCTTGCAGCTAGCTACACTCTATGCGACATGCGCGGGGGGATATTTGGAGAATATTTGCAATGCAAGGTCGTGTGCCCTCATCACTAATCGCGTTTGAGCATGACCGTGAAGGCTTCAGATGGAATATCAACCTTACCGAAGCGCTTCATGCGCTTCTTGCCTTTTGCCTGCTTGGCTAGTACCTTCTTCTTACGCGATACGTCACCGCCATACAGTCCCGTTGTGACATCCTTGCGGTAAGCACTGATGTCTTCACGAGCTATAAACCTTCCGCCGATTGCAGCTTGCAATGCTACCTGGAAGTTCTGCCGAGGGATAACTTCTTTAAGCTTACCGACGATTTCCCTACCTAAACTTTGCGATTCGCTGCGGTGCGCCATGACGCTAAGGGCGCTGACTATTTCACCGGCGACGTAGAAATCAACCCGTACAAGATCTTCGACGCGGTAATCATCGAGCCCGTAATTGAACGAACCGTAACCACTGGTAATACTCTTGAGTTGGTCATAAAAATCGGTAAGTAAGTTGGCGAGTGGCGCTTCGAAGCTTACCAACGCGCGGGCTTCAACATAGCTAAGGTTTTTGTGAATGCCTCTTTTGTTTGCGATAAGTTGGATAACCGGTCCGACATAATCCTGCGGCACGACGATTTCTCCCTTTATCCAAGGCTCACGGATTTCCTTAATCTTGGCGGGATCTGGCAGGTCGGAAGCGCTCTTGATATCAAGTTCTTCGTCATTTAAGAGCACTACCTGGTAGTCAGTCGATGGATTGGTAACGACGAGATCGAGGTTATATTCCCGCTCTAAACGCTCACGAATAATATCCATGTGAAGCAGCCCGAGGAAGCCGATACGTACACCAAATCCAAGAACGGGAGAATTTTCCGGTTCAAATTGCAGAGCAGAGTCGCTCAAAGAAAGCTTCTCTACGGCATCTTTCAACTCTTGGTAATACTCGTTGCTCTCCGGAAAAAAACCGGCGTACACAAAAGGCTGAACGTTTTTATACCCAGGCAAGGGATCGGTAGCCGGTAAATTGGGCAGGGTAATAGTATCTCCGACTTTCGCCTCGCGGGTACTCTTAAGGTTTGTCACTATGTAGCCTATCTCTCCCGCGGCCAAGCCTGTTCCAGGGGTCATGTCTGGCTTCAAAGCTCCTACTTCCAATGCTATCCCTGCAGCACTCGTCGCCATCATCTTTATAGGCGCGTTTTTCTTGATTTCACCATCAACAACGCGGACGTACAAAATAACTCCTCTGTAGTCGTCATAATAACTATCGAATATCAATGCCCGGGTCTCTGCGGACGTCGATGGCTTGGGTGCCGGTATATCTTTGACGATGCGCTCCAGGACCGCGTCTACCCCCATCCCCGTCTTTGCGGAGATACATAGGATATCTTCCTTACTGCATCCAAGCAAGTTCATCACTTCCGCACTCACGCCGTCAACATTAGCAGCAGGCAAATCGATCTTGTTGAGCACCGGGATAATAGTCAGATCTGCCGCAATGGCCAGATAGACATTGGCAAGCGTCTGCGCCTGAATACCTTGAGTAGCGTCCACAATAAGAAGCGCGCCTTCGCAAGCTTCAAGGCTACGGGACACTTCATAACTAAAGTCAACATGTCCGGGCGTATCAATTAGGTTCAGCTCGTGGCCTTTGTACTCCATGCGTACCGGCGCCAGCTTGATAGTGATGCCCTTTTCCCGCTCAAGGTCCATGCGGTCCAGCAGCTGTGCTTTCATATTGCGCTTCTCGACTGTTCCAGTCATCTCTAATAGTCGGTCAGCCAGCGTCGACTTACCGTGGTCAATATGAGCAATGATACAAAAGTTTCGGATTTTAGACTGATCCATTGCCTCTATTATAACAGGGGTCGCTACAAATCGCTTAAGCGGATTGGGCGGGTGACGAGCTTACGCACACGATTGATGATCGGCCGTACCTCTTCAAGTCCGAACAATGATGACATCGCGATG
>JAQGGU010000105.1 GCA_028289265.1 Candidatus Saccharimonadota bacterium
TCATTCCTGCTGCCTTTGCTGCGCGAACTCCCGAAATGGCATCTTCAAATACAAGGCAGTCGGCCGGCCGAACGCCAAGCTTTTTGGCGGTTGTAAGGAAGACGCCTGGGTGCGGCTTTCCTTTTGGTTCATGCATGGCCGAATAAGCAAATAGTATATGTTCGCTGAGTTGTAGGCGCTCCATGACCGCATCAATGACGTCGGGAGTTGCAGACGACGCGATAGCCATCGGAATATCACGCGCCGCGAATAGTTCCAGGGTCTCACGTACGCCCGGTAGTGTCCGGCCGTCTAGAGTTATGAACCTTATAACTTGTGCCACGATTTCGTCGCATAGTTCCTGTGGGGTAATATCTAGATCGAATTGGTCAATCCAGTGCTGTGCTATATCAATAGTTTTGCGTCCGGCCATTTCTCGAACAGCACCTTCCGCTATTATATGGCCACGTTTTTTTACTGCTTCGATATGAGCTCTATGCCAAAAGGGCTCGCTATCGATAAGTAAGCCGTCCATGTCAAAAATTACTGCAGCAATCATTGGTATATCATAACAAAACAGAATAGAACGACCCCATGGATAGGTCTTTAGGTATCGGTGGCTTGTATGGTATGCAGTACAAAGTTAGAACCGCATTGACACATGGTGTATAGTGTCAAATGAAAGGTAAATATAAATATTATGAATTTTTCTAAAATAAAAAGTTTGTTCCTAAGATTATTAATCGCTTGTTTGGTGGCTGCATCTTTATTGGCTGTAGTGACAGTGCTTGTCGGTAGTTTTACTGAGGTCAGCAGCAAGGCTCTGATAACGATATTGCTTATTGCCGTGCATTCACTGGTAAGTATCAGCTTTATAACGAATCACGAAAAGCAGGATACTTTCAGTAACTTGGCCGTTTTCACTAATGTAACGTTCGGTATCATTGTGCTTAGCTTTATTACTTCCGTATTGGGAGTATGGGGTCTGTTGTCCGGAGAATTGGTCGGTAAACTTTACGCTTTGTTTGTTGTATTGTTATTTGCCTGTTTGCACGGTGAAGTACTAGCTAAGACGCTTGGTAAACAAGTGACTATCGACAAAGTGGTGTACGCTAATTTTGTGTTTATGACTATTGTGGTCCTGATGCTGCTGCCGGTAATTTTTAGCGGTTTTAGCGAATCGCTTGGCTCTTTTTACTACCGCTTACTTGCAGCCGTTGGAATAATCGACGCGACATTATCGCTCGTCGCGGTTATTTTACATACACTATATGTTCAAAAGCACCCGCAAATTTCTGATCCGGTATTTAGTCTTCAGCAACTTCCTTATCAGCAGAACGGCGAGAACGTTCCTGTCATGGTGCAGCAGCCCAAGCGGCACACGAACATCTTCGTGGTGATTTTAATCGGATTCCTTGTACTCCAAGTGATAGGCTCTGTTTTGGTTGCTGTTATCGGCGCCATAAGCAAGAATTAGCCATCCGTTTGAGGCGGCCCTTAATCTTACCATGCATTATTTGCGCGAAGCTGTTGTAGTGTGAGGGTCAAAGCAATAGCGGTGATTCCCGCGGCGATAGAGAGAACTCCGTTGCTTGATATATCACTGAATGCTTTTAAAAATGATATGATTACTTCCCACATTATGAGTGCTAAAACGGTGGCTACAACTGATTCGAAAGCAATATTCCATATGTGGCCCAACTTAGAATGTGTCTTGTATGCAATAAAAAAGAAAATCCAAGGCACAAAGCATAATGCGAATATTAAAAGAGTTTCGCCGAGGCTCCTACTGTTGGCTGCTGCAATTGAGCGGAAATTAGTGAGTAACTGTAAGCCAAAATATGCAATAGAGGCAAGAGTAAAAGTTTTCGCTAATATATCTTTGCGAGGGGCGCTGATTTGTTTAGGCATGAAGTTATTCTATCAGAATGCAACAATGTCATTGAACAAGGTTTAAGCCTTCTTATCAGGTCAAATATACATAAGTTAGGCAGAAATCGTAGTACAACACTTTGGGCGCAACTAAACCGTTCTAATCACATCTGTTATACATGCTTATGCTTTGGTAGAAATTGCACGCGAAGTTAGAGGTATCTTTGTTGCGCGAAATCAATCAACTTCAGTGAACGTGATGGCTGAGAGTGCTGCTTGAGCAGTTGGCAGTTCAGTATTATTAGGGCAAGACAGCTGAATTTGAGTATATGAATCATTTTTGGCAATGTAAGCATACTGTTGAGACATAGGGTTATCCATTCCTGTTATTTGCAGAGTTTGGGCCTCAAGCTTCTTTTCTCCTTTGCTCATAACAATAGTGAGCATGCCCTGTGCCTCTTGAACAGAATAGCCTTTTGACTTAATAGCATCTACCGTCTGTGTATTGTGATTTATGTCAGGTGAGTTAGATTCTGCTGTATCAGTCGTAGTAAGAGCATCCGTAGAACAATCCGAGTCTTTATTGATGAGGAGAATCCGCCCCGGCTCTTTTATCTCTGCCGTCCATCCTACTGGTAGTTTATTCGAGTCTAAGCTTAACGGTTCGCCGCCTGTCTGAGTATTGTTTACCGAGTCATTACTTTTAGTGCTTTGTGCTGAAATATTAGACCTTTGATTATGCCATACATACCAGCCGGCAAGCCCAACCAAGCCTATGGCGACTAATATGAGTAATACGCTTAGTGCACTGAAACCTTTTTGATCCCTATACATTGTTGCTCCTTTTGCCGAAGTATACCCCAAATGTATGTTTAAAAAAATCATTTTTATGCAAGTCTGGCCTTCGAAATTATCCTCGCTTCGGTTCGAATCTAATTAGGTCTAGGGCCACATTCAAACCACAATACTAACCGAATCTAAGTTGTGGGGTGGTCGCAGCTCAGTAAACAAGCTTAGAGCCAAATAGGTATTCATTAGATGTGATAAGCGGGGGTGATGTTAAGAGAGTTCAGATGGATTTTCATCATCTCGCGGCAAAATATAGTACCGTGATGGAAGTAGGCTCGCATCCTGTCCTATACTTCCGGATTCAAGCAGTTTCCTGATAATTTCGAACATTTGTTCCTTGTCGACATTGAGCATCTGGGATAGTTCTTCGGCTGTCTTGCTACCATCCCTGGCCAGCACATTAACCACACCATCCTCAATATTTGTCCCTAGTTCTTGCTCCTGATACACTTGCTGCCTTATTTTTGTTTCTTGGTTTTTTGCCTTAATAGCGGACCTACGCTTGGATAGGCTATAAATTGCCCATCCAATAATAGCTATAAAGCCGAATGGAAGCAGGAACATGTACATTGAATTCGTATGGCCGTTCCATACATTGCCAAAGTCCAGGGTAAATCCTATGAAACCCAAGAATACAATCAAGGCAATGCCTATAGGTATTAGCAGGATTATCCCCATTATTTTTAAGAACGACGTATAGGTCTTCATTTTTCTTTAGTATACCGTAATATCTTCCCGGGTACATCCAGGGGGGGGGTAATAGCGCGGCTGCAGCCATGCTCGGAGCACGCTGCGCTGCTCCTGTGCGTGGCTTTGCCGACCGAACTCCCGATTCGCGTATTCGCTGAAGCAAATCCACATCGGGCGCTCAAATCCCGAGGGCCATACAAAAAGTCGAGCACAAGGCTCGACTCTTTGTATGGTACACCCGAAGGGATTCGAACCCCCGATCTTAGGTACCGGAAACCTACGCTTTATCCAGCTAAGCTACGGGTGCTTATGTACGAATATACATAATAGAGGGTTATGGGAATAATGGCTAGTGGTGCGCGCGACATATATAAGGAGCGGTACTTGAAGCCGAAGGTTGCTCAATTTCCATGATGATGCTTTCGACTACTGATTTGCGATGAATCGTGTGCCAGGGCATAGGCCTTAGTGTATCAAGAAAGTATTTCTTAGGGTCGCCAAATTCTATCATCACGGGTGAGCGGATGACGGTCCAGTCTAAGTGCGAGGCCTGTAGTAGCCGTATGTGTTCTTCGGCGTCGCGTAATACTTTTCGTGCGAAAAGGAATAGACATGCATGGGTTATACGGTGCCAACGGCTCATCTCATCGCCCGACATACGCGCATCGGCACCAGTAAGGGACACAATCCTTCGGACGCCGTACTGTTGCATGGCGGGAATGATGGTTTGCATTCCAGAACTCAGAATATCCTTACGAGGTGCGTGCCAGCTACCGAGTGTGCTGACGACCGCATCGGCACCCGAGATAGCCTTACTAACGGATTGAGGATTATGGATATCACCCCTGTAGATAGTTAGATGGGGATGATGGGAAAAACTTGAATTGCTATGTACGAAAGCCGTCACACTGTGACCGTGCCCCAAAGCGGTCTTGACTACTAAGCGGCCAACTTTGCCATTGGCGCCAAATACGGTGATATGCATAACTGTATGGTAAGCGACGTGCGAGGCATAAGCAAATTGGATATCAGTTTCTATACCGGCGCAGTAAGATAGCAGCCGCATGGCTTCTGTCGCAGAATTTCTCTTTGTTCTTCCAGAGTATTCACAAAAACGTCTTGGACGCTTTGGCCTGTGGCTAGCTGTTTATCCAAGGGAGTAGCGTGGTTGTATCCACGTTGTTTCATTTCGCTTACTAATTGTTCGTGTCGGTTATAAAGTGCCTGTTCTTTGCCGACCCACCTCAGTGTTTCGGGATGTTTTGAATAGCCGGCTTTATTATGTGTAAGTATATTCCAAAGGCCATGCAGCTCGCGGTGTTCACCGAGGAGGTGTGCTCTACACAAGTCTTTCGGCGGAACATCCCATACACGCATATTCAATAATTACATCATAAAACATAAGAAGTATCAATAAAAATTCTTACACTGCTTGTGCTTACACGTCTCAGCTTAGCGTACTGATTTGGCCTTGAAGAACGGGGCGTCGTCCAACACTGTAGTAGCTGAATCCGGCAGCTTCCATATCGGCGGGTTGGTAAATATTACGTCCGTCGAAGATTACTGATTCAAAAAGACATTGCTTAATCTTTTCGATATCCGCTTCCACGAACTCTGCCCATTCGGTGGCAATGATCAGCCCCGCCGCACCTTCAATGGCAGTGTAC
>JAQGGU010000059.1 GCA_028289265.1 Candidatus Saccharimonadota bacterium
ACATTATGCTACCTACGGTGGTGTCGTAGAAGTAACCAAGGACGGTCCTCGCGTACTTGTTGATGAAGCAGACACGGGTGACGAAATCAGTCAGGCTGAAGCTGAAAAGGCGCATGCCGAGGCGCAGCGCCTTCTTGGCGCCGCCAAGTCTCGCGTCGAACTTGAGCACGCTCAGGCTATGGTAGACCGACAAGCCGTCAGGCTGCAGGTGGCTGGCCTTCGCCGCCGCCACACTCGCCGCTAGTTGCTGAAGCACGTGCGAATATTTCCTGGATTTCCCGGACATCTAATAGCGCTTCACCGATGCCGTATGCGGCCTCCATGGCGCCCACGATAGCGGCCCCGGATATAAGGCCTCGTAACTCTGTTTCAGTAAGAGCGTATGTCTCTTCCTGCCCGGGGATAGCCTCTATTAACTCAACTGCTTCTTGAACGAGTGGATCAGTATGAGCGCTCACCCTTTCACTTAGATGGGAGTGCATATCAGTTAAATGAAAAAAGGCCGCCAGAGCGGTCTTTTTACTTAATAGTTGAGTGCTTTCACTAACCCGTGGTAATGCGGCTAAAATTTCGTTCAGCCGATCATTCTTCCCAGGTGGTGGATAACTAAGCATGAATATATTATTTCAGATGAGAGCACGGTTGAAAATGAAATGTGATAATACTAACATAGTAGGAGTGTCTTAAAACAATTTAACAGAAGTGGAGAAGCCGAAAGGCTAATTTAGTGATGACTTACGAAGGAATTAACGATAGGGAGATGGAAATGCAGCCACGGTTTAAAGTAGAGCGACTGAATGAGGGTCTTAACTATGGAGATGGTGGAATAACCGGCAGCCCTGAAGGCGCTACAGCCGAAGAGTTGGCAGCGGTAGATAGTACTATCGAACAAAGCCCACAGCTTCTCGTGCCAGTGGATACGGACGAGAATGGCGTGGAGCTTGATGACGACGGCTGTGGCGATGGCCGTGGCGTGGCTGCAATTTTCCGGATGAACGCGCTTTTGAAGCGCAGCCTGAACCGTGCAAAAGTTTTCGGCGGGGCTGCTGCTATGGCAGTCGGTTCACGCATCGGTCTTGGCCGTTCCACGGGTAGAAATCTTAATGAAACTTTCGAGGACGCCGCTGGTGATCTGGCGAAGGCTGAGATTGATTTTGGTGCGCACACCGATGAGCATGCACACGGAGAAAACTGCGGATGTGGTGCGATAGACAAAGCTCCACAGGTAGTTGCAAATGTAGTAAAGTTCAAGGAACAAATACGGACTACCGCTCTTTCATTGGGTGCTAGCGAGGAAGGTCTGGACCAAGTCCTGGCAAATTATGAATCGTATGCCGATGAGATTGTCGACAAGCCATACAGCGGTAATAAAGTCATGCAGATGATTTCCGGACTGGGTAAGGTCGTAAAGCGTCTCGCTGGTGACCACAAAGAAGCTCGTATTGTTCTCAATACTGTTGAAGGCTTTACCGTAAATCAGGAGTTGATACGACAGGTTAGCGGTGGAAAGATACAGGTTTTCGCAGTAGACGTATGGCGTATGCAGCGAATTGCACAGCGTTTGCACCCACAGGATGAATCTCTGCAACAGCGTTCATTCGTGAGTCAGTTAGTCTACACGCTAGGTGTAGCTGGTACTCTAACAGATGGAACTTTGCCTGCATATCTCGTATCTGAAGCATCTGTACCGGCGGCAGTAGAAGCTTAAGCCTCTTAACGAGCTTGCAATTGTACCCCTGACACGATATTCTGATTCTATCTAACTAAGGAGGATAAGGAATGTTACGACGTAGAAGATTAGCCATGTTGGTGGCTGAGTTTCTCGGAACAGGCGTACTGACGCTTGCTGTTCTGAGCGTACAACGCTCGCAACTCGGACTTGCATACTTTGTAGCTATCGCTGCTGGTCTTGCAGTCGCATTACTAACTTACGTACTTGGGAATGTCTCCGGGGCTCACATGAACCCTGCGCTGACGTTGGCACTTTGGACTGCCCGCCGCGTAAAGACAATCCCTGCTCTGACCTACATCGTAGCTCAGTTGCTTGGTGCATGGGCTGCATACGGCTTGTACCACTACTTTGTTAACACCGATGTCCAGGCTGTCACTCAAGCTTTCAGCGGCCGTATCATGGTAGCAGAAGCTGTAGGTACTATGGTGTTTGCCCTGGCTTGGGCAGCTGCTGCTTACAACCGTCTTGAGGATGGTCGTTTCGCCGCTATCGCCGGTTTGTCTTTCACATTAGCTGTCATCGTGGCATCTGCCGCTTCTGTCGGCCTTGCTAACCCTGCGCTTGCCGAAGGTGTCCGTGCATGGGAAGTATTCGGTGAAAATGGTTGGGGTAACTACGTTCTTGGACCAGTACTAGGTGCTGTCATCGGTGTAAACCTGTATGGCCTCCTCTTTGCTGACCCGGACCGTCCATTTGGCGCATTACGCGGCCGTACTGCTACTGCCGGTGCCGGCACGACTTCTACTTCAGTAGTTGAACCAGCCGATACCGATGGTGACATCGATGTCGACAAAGCTGTTAACAGCAATGAAAAAGCTGGTGCAGGTAAAGTTGCTCCTCGCAGCAAAGTGACCAAATCAGCAAAAACTGCAGCCAAGAAAACAACTGCAAAAAAGACCACTTCACGCAAAAAGAGCTAATAGCATCTAGTGTTATGGCGCTAAAACAGCCGGCAGTACGCCGGCTGTTTTTATATGTAGAAGCAAGTAATGCTGCCTAGATCTTATTATCGATTAGGTCTTGCTCGAAGGCTTTGATGCCCGTAATCGTAGCGGGATACTCACTCACGTCCGGGAAGTTCAGTTCGTGTACATGCTGCCATAGAGCTCCTACAAGCTGTTTTGCCTGCTCTAGCTCCTTGGTGTCGAAGCTGAGCTCCAGCGGCTGTATATGGCCTTGGTCGTCAGCTTCAATAAATTCAAGACGTCCTTTGGTGACCGTGTAATCCTTGTAGCTATTTGATCCTTCAATGAGTAACTTATAACAGTACAGCTGTAGGCGGTATCGGTGCAGCTTTGGATCTGAACGCCAGCTAGCGTACGGCTTGCCGGTTTTATAGTCCACGACGGTAATAGTTCGTTCCGCCTGGTCAATCTCCAATCTATCGACTCGTCCAGACATATGTACGTCGTCGATAAAGACTCCTTCGTTGTGGAAGTTTTTTTCGGCGACATCACTAGGCTTAAAGATATGAGCCCGTTGTTTTATCCAGGTACTGAGCGCCTTCTCTCCCCTTTCGATCTCAAGCGCGGTTCGCTCCGGAGTGAGGCGTTTGGCCGCCATCCGAATACGGAAATAATCTATGGCTTCGACTGAGGATGGCACGACTCCGCGCTCTGACGTGCGGTACTGCAACCACTCCAACGTCTCATGGATAGCATTGCCGAATTGCGCGTCCGGCAACGGGGCTTCCGGGAACTTCAGAATAGTTTTGAAATAAAATTTTTGCGGTCCGCTATATTCGAGGTTAATGAAGTCAGTCAAATGAGTAGGACTAAGCTGGTACTTTTTGATGCGCTCCTGCAGTAGTCCCTGCATAGAAACGTCAGTGATACCGCTGAGATGACGTGCCCGCCAGTCAAGTTCAAGCAATTCCAGTTCGGGTGCGGTGGCGTCGTTGCTCATTACTAATTGTGCTTTCTCGGGTAATACAAGCGCACGGAAAGTGTTGTCGGATTGCTCGCGCTCATCTAAGTATTTAAGCCGCTTAGTCGGCTTGCCGCTGAAATTTTGTACGGCGCTGGTGAGGTGCAATCCGAGCCGAGCACGCGTAAGCGCCACGAAAAGGATACGTAGCCGCTCATCGTCAGTTGCTCCGGCATGGCGAATCGGCTCCAGGTTTGCCGGCAAGGTCACTTTATTGCTGTTACCACGCGAACTCGAGCCCCATACATCATCTTGAGAGCTCGGAAGGAACACGTGTGCGAATTCCAGGCCTTTTGACTTAAAGACGGTCATGAGCTGCACGGCATCAGCCTGTTGGGCGTAGGGACTCGTATTGATCATCTGTTGCTCCGCTTCTTCGTACATCGCGATAAAACGCAGGAAATCCCTAAGTGTCAGAGCTTCTTCGGCGGTCTGTTGATGTTCCCTTAGCCGGGCTCGGAGCACGGTCAGGTGAGATACTGTTTCATAAAATATCTCCGGCTGTTCATGCTGCATTTTTTGACTGGTATAAAAGTCTCGCAAGGGTGAATGTATTTCTGGGAGTTCGGGGCTGTGCGTCTCTATTACTGAGTTACCTATCAAATAGTCGAGTAAGGTCTCTGTTGTTTCGGTATGTACTTTACTGGCAATGGCAAGCATGAGGAGCGCAGGCGCACGAAAGGATGGGGTATCCAGTAGGGCTTTGCTCCAGGTAAGCTCCCCGTCTTTGCTGTCGCTGACCCGCCAGGCTATTTGCCAGATCTGGTCAATTGGAAGCTGCCAAAAATCATAACTCAGCACTTGGGGCCACAGATGGTTTGCGAGCGCATGGTTGTTGGCTTCGAGTGCCAGGACGAGCCGGCTCATAGTGATAAGCTGGCGCACTACGGGTGCTTCCAGGATATTTTCACGCTTTTCATAGCGTACTGGTATGCCCAGCGCATTGAGGTACGGTACGAGCGGTTCCATGTATTTATGTTTAGGTGCCAGGACGGCGATATCAGAAGCTTTTACGCCGTCGGCTATCAGTCGTTGTATACGCTTTGCAATCCAATCACGCTCTGCTATGGGGCTCCTGAATTCGACTCGCTCGATAATGCCTGTCGTTAGCGAGCTGTTGGCGGCTTCAAGTGTTTTACTCATGCCCTCAAAGTTGTGGTGTAACCGGGTGCCGATTTGGGCGGCGACATTATGTGCAGTTTCTATTATGTCGCTGTTCGAGCGGTAATTTTCAGTGAGGTTCACCACGAGTACGTCGCGGTACATATTATAAAAATCAAGCATGTTCGAATACTGAGCACCCTGGAAGGCGTATATCGCCTGATCATCGTCGCCGACGGCCATCACGTTGGGGCGGCCTTCGTTTACGGGATTGTCTGTCAATAATTTTATCAGCTTGAGCTGTGCGGCATTTGTGTCCTGGAATTCATCAAGCAGCAGGTGGAGGTAACGTTCCTGAAGGCTGAAGCGTAGTTCAGGATGGGTCTCTAGGGCTTCGATGGAACGAATGATCATATCGTCAAAGTCATACAGTCCCTGCTCTTCCAGGGCCGATTGATATTGCTCAAGTACTGTCGCCAGCGATCGGATGCGCAGGTTTTCAAGCTCGCCTGAAAAGATAAAATGGTTGTCAGCGTCTTTGGCCAGCCAGGCATTTTTCCATTCGGTTAGCGTCTTCGTTTTACCAGTGTCAGTGGCAGTTTGCAGCTTTTGCTCGAGGTCCGCGGCCGCGATACTGGCGACCGCACCGTAAGGACTGCCTGTGCTACTTGGAGCATGTTTGTTGAGAAGGAGTAGCAGTTGCTCGAAATAAGGCATCGCTTTCGGCAGGCTTCGAGGCATGGTAGTGAAATCTTGGAAAACTTCTTGTAGCTCAGGTTGGATGCTGTTGATGAAGGCAATATTCTCGCGCGCGATAGTACGAAGCTGTTCAGGACTGAGTAGCGCTCGTTTGACCTCACTAATAGTACTCATGAGGTCGCCGAGATGATGGCGTGTCTGCTTGAGCGGGTTGGTGTAGCTCATGTTTTCTGTGATAGCGAGAAGGACCTGGCGTTTACCAAGATCGTCTATTGGATTCTGCAGGCGTGTGCTGGTAAAGTACTCGGGAAAACGCTGGATAAGGTCGCCCCCAAAAGAGTGGTAGGTACCGATATTTACATCATATGCAGCCTGGCCGATGAAACGCGTCAAACGCTCTCGCATGTTTGCGGCGCCGCTTTCAGTGAAGGTCAGACATAATATGTTTTGAGCCGGCGTATCTGTGGTACGAAGAATATTAGCCACGCGCGCGCTTAGGAGCTGTGTCTTGCCTGTCCCCGGTCCGGCGATGACTAGAACTGGGCCGTCGAGCGCGTCGACGGCCTGTTTCTGCGCGGCGTTTAGATTGCCGTAAACTTCGTCAAAAGAATCCATCTACTACTATTGTACTGTAACAGCCGGATAATAATTTATTTAGCGTTCGCT
Source organism: Candidatus Saccharimonadota bacterium (assembly GCA_028289265.1). GTDB lineage: Bacteria > Patescibacteriota > Saccharimonadia > Saccharimonadales > UBA4665 > UBA4665. The sequence goes on from JAQGGU010000059.1 coordinate 6,125, forward strand.
GTCACGCAAACCTGGCATGACTCTTCTTCGCTAAATTCAGTCAGCCACTGCTTGCTGGCTTTCCACCATGGCTGGTAGTCGCGGAAACCAATAAAGTCGGCCGCCTGGCGAAGTACCCACCCGACTAAGCCGTAAAGGTGGGTATGGCCCCAAATTACCGCCGCCCAGCGCTCGCCTGCCGGTATCACCGTGATAGGCTTTTTGACGGCGTAGTCTTTAGGGTCTTTTCCCTCTGCTTTTCGAATCAGACTTTTCGCGACATATGCGCCATCATAGAGTGCAGTCTGCGCCATACCGCTGTAAGGCGTATTTGCATTATCGCCAATGACGTAGATGTTATCTTCGGCCTGTAAGTACATATCAGTAGTGACCTTGCCGCGATTAGTGAGGTGAAAACCGTTGTCTTTAAAGAATGGATTATTAGTAACCCCGGCAGTCCAAATGACGGTATGGCTGCGGATAGGCTTACCATTGACGGTCAGGCTGTCGGCTGCCAACCCCTGCACTGCCTGGCCAGTGTATATCTTGACGCCTAGTCGACGCAGACGGCGCGAGATCATACGCGATATATCACGTGGCATGCGCGGCAGAAGCCGTGGTGCAGCTTCGATAAGGTCGACGTGTACAGCCCGGTGCCTGATGCCATGCTTTTTCATGACTTCACGGATATACTGCGGCAGCGCTCCAGCCAGTTCTATTCCGGTCGGACCTGCGCCGACAATGACGTAATGCGGGTCGGGCTGACGTTCGGTGATAAGTTGCTGGTGAACCTGGTGCTTAAACCGCTCTGATTCTTCGATGGATTTGATGCTATACGAAAATTCCTGCATACCGGGAATACCAAAATAATTAGTGACGACCCCCAGGCCAAGGATGAGTACGTCGTAAGGGTATTTGCTGCCATCTTTAAGAGATATGGTGCGTGTGGCCCGGTCAAGCGTTGTTACCTCGCCTTGTACAAACGTTATTGGCTTATCGGCAAACAATTCCTTCAAAGGAATGCTTGACTGGCGCTTAACTCCGCCTGTCGCAGTATGGTACAGCGTTGGATAATACCGGAATGTGTCGCGGTCTGATACTAATGTAATTTTAAAATGGTTTTTTTTCGCCAGCTCTAAAGCTGCCTTTATGCCGCCGAAACCACCCCCGACGATAAGCACGTGTTGTTTCTTCATTAACTATTAGTATACAAAACCATGAGCATTATGCACATGATAAATAACTAATAAGTATAACCGTTGCATATATGGGTAGAAACGGTTAAGCTTGAATATATATGGCGGGCACCAAGACTGATATTGACACCATAAAAGAAAAACTAAGGCAGGTAGGATTCAGGGGCGATATCGACGATAGCGCGACGAGCCTTGATTTTTATAGCCATGACGCTTCTCTTTTTGAGGTACGGCCGCAACTAATAGTGGCTCCGAAAACTTCCAAAGACCTTGAGGAACTGGTAGGTGTGGTTGCGGCTAATAAAGCTGTTATGCCCCACTTGTCTCTTACGGCTCGCAGCGGTGGCACCGATATGTCTGGCGGCGCTATTAATGAGTCGATCATCGTCGACTTCACTAAGTATTTCAACAAGATTGAAAAAGTGACGACCACTCAGGCGCAGGTTCAGCCCGGCGTCTATTACCGCGATTTTGAAAAAGAGACGCTCAAGAAGCATGCTCTTATGCCGACTTACCCTGCCTCGCGCGACCTGTGTACTATCGGCGGTATGGTGAACAATAATTCTGGCGGTGAGAAGTCGCTTGAATACGGTAAGACCATCGATTTCGTCACTGAACTTCGCGTAGTATTTGCTGATGGCATCGAACGTACCGTGAAGCCGCTGAACAGGCCTGAGCTTGCTCGTAAAATGGCGCAGAAGGATTTTGAAGGCAAAGTGTACCGCGACCTCTTACAACTCATTGAGGCAAATTATGACAAGATTAAAAAGGCAAAGCCAAACGTTAGCAAGAACTCCACGGGCTATAATCTCTGGGATGTCTGGGACCGCGAAACGGGTACCTTTGACCTTACCAAATTGATTTTAGGCGCGCAAGGTACGCTCGGTTTTACGACGGACGTGCACTTCCGTCTGGTACCGCACCGTGAGCACTCTGGACTACTTGTCATCTTTTTGAAAGATCTCGATCGGCTTGGCGAGCTTATCAATGTCGTACTGAGTCACAAGCCGGCTACATTTGAATCTTTCGATGATGCCACGTTATTGCTATCTATAAAGTTCATGCCATATTTCTTGAAGATGCTCGGCGTCAAGGCCTTCCTGAAACTTGTTATCGGTCTGATTCCAGATGCCTTCCAGCTGCTGCATGGTATACCTAAGCTCGTACTGATGGTCGAGTTTAACGGCGAGAGCGCCGATGAAGTACGAAGCAAGATCAAGGCGTTACACAAGGATCTCGGTGCTAGGCGTGCTTATTACGAGATTAATGGCGTGGAAGAGACTGACACCGAAATGAAAAGCGAGAAGTTTTGGATTATGCGGCGCCAAAGCTTCAACCTGCTACGCCACAAGGTGCATGACAAGCACACTGCGCCTTTCATTGATGACCTTATAGTCAATCCTCCATATCTTGTCGATTTCCTGCCTCGTTTGCGTCGCATTATACATAAATACAAGTTGTTCGCGACAGTCGCTGGACACATGGGTGATGGTAACTTCCATATTATTCCGCTGATGAAACTTGAGGATCCTAAAGAGCGTGCCAAGCTATTGCCCGCCATGAAAGAAGTCAATGAGCTGGTTCTTAAGTACAAAGGTTCACTCAGCGGCGAACATAACGACGGCCTGATCCGCGGTCCGTGGCTCAAGGAAATGTATGGACCGAGTATGCTCAAGATATTCAAGGAAGCAAAGCACATTATGGATCCCGACGATATCTTTAACCCGCATAAAAAAGCCGATGCTGACTGGGATTATTCATTTTCCCACATCCGCGACCACTTTTAGTATTTGAGGGAACCGGAATTGGTCTCATCATCGCACTATTTCACTGTTCCTTTTGGAAGTCATCCAGTGATTATCAACACTTATTAGGTATACATTAGTGCGGCTTGCCGTGTACTGAAAGCTGGCACCCTTATATATTGCTGCCGGTTAGTCTGAATAATCGAAATGTTTACTAGTCTTTGTTTACTAGTCTTCTTGAGCGGCGAGTTTGCGGTGAGCCGCAAGGATGCCTGAGAGGGCTACTGCCAGGTACACGAGGCCAGTGATACACGAAGACAGGATTGGCGAGTGCATTGATACTACCAGGTATGTCCCGCTGATGAGCGTGGCAGCCACAAGTCCGTACGAAAGTTGAACCTGCTGCTTAGAAGGCTTGAAAAATACGTAGGCGCTATGCGCGATGCTGCCGAGGGCAATAAGAACGTGGAGTAATATGATCATATCTAGAGTATATAGTATTTAAGGCAGCCATGCATCAAGCGAGAGCATGATGCTGAGTCCCATAATGATGATCAACGAGTGGCCGAACATTTTCCTGGCCCAACGGGCGTCGTCAGTGCCGTTTTTGAACCCTTGTACTCCCAGCCAGAGCCAATACGCGGTTAATGCAAGCATGATACCCATGAAAACATATCCAGAGTGCCCCGACAATGTCAGTGCTGCTACCGGTAGTGCAAAAAGGGCTGAGTACACAAAGATATGTACCTTACTGGTTGCAATACC
>JAQGGU010000073.1 GCA_028289265.1 Candidatus Saccharimonadota bacterium
AAATCGTTCTGCATCGTAATCAGCTTTTCGGCCTCAGCGTATTGCTTGGTGCTTATTAAGAGGTTGACCCGACTGGTCAGCTCAGCATCGCTTAGCTGGACATAACTAACATCGACAGGCTTTAGAGGTGCGCTTGGGGCGTTCGCCGCAGCAACGTCAGGCCTTTTGGGTATAGTTACGGCAGTGTCATCGGTGCTTTCGTGTGCAAAGTAATAATACGTACCGCCGCAAAGCAAGGCCAGTACAACAGTGGCGATGACAGCAATTTTTACAGGTGACAACGAACGAAACCATCTCAAGCTAAACCGACGGGATCCTTCGTTACTTACCACTACACTGGGATGTTTGTCGACACTCATACTTACTATAAGTATAGCAAACCATGAGCGTTATCAATCCCTTTTAGTATTTAAGCGTCTATCTGGGACTTAACTTGTTCAAATGCCATAGCAGCCATTTCAAGATCAGCCACCCCAAGTACATTTTGTGAAGTATTCATACCGGCCGGAGTTACATACTTGCGGTACACAGACCCGTTACCCCTAACTTCGTAAGCAAAGTATTGTTTTTCATCGGCATCATTAGTTTCTGATAATGAAAAACTCGCGACTGTCTCGTGTTGACCGCTCAGGTTGTATTCGCCATTCATAACTTGGCGCGCCACTGGATCAGATCCCGTGACTTCTATCGAGCTAATGCCGCCTTCCTGGGTATCTGGGCGCACCGCCTGAAGCTTCAACTGCGTCAGCTGTCCATCACCTATCAAAGAAACTCCATATTTCGATTCTTCCGCCATAGCGTCCACGCCCGTGGCCATTCTCCCGAGAATCGTGCGCACAATACGTGGTTTGTCAGTAATAGTCGTCCCGTCCGCTAGCGACTCGCCGGCATCCCGCTTTTCAGCCAGGCCAATCAGCCAATTATTTACTGAGTCGACTAGTTTGCCCCGAGCCTCTTTGAATTCACGTGAACGGTTCTCCTCACCCCACGCACTCATTCCAGTAATTTTGTCGCCATTCGCCATGATAGTATTTTATTTCTTTTTATTTATTATATTATGATTACATACTATCATGCTTGTGCTTTTTTGTCAATAATAGTTCTGTCTATACAAATGACAGGACACTGTTACTCTTGAATGATCAATGCACCCTGCGACTTTTTTATCACCTTACGATAAGTAAGGTGTTTTTCGGCAATCACGTGATGCACGGCACCCGTTCGCATATCATCTGAAAATGGCGTTCCCAATACGTCTTCATAGTCGATATATCCTTCTCTCCGCGTTATCGCAGACTGAAGCTCGGCAGTCAGTTCCGTGTGGTCGCCACGGTGATCCGACGAGAAGTTCTCTAGGCGAATTTTTTTATCATCATACAGCAACATACCCTTTGGCATATGCCCGCTGCGGGCTATAACCTTCAGCCAGCGTTCGGCATCTTTACGAGGCGCAACAAAGTACATATTTTCCACGGGTACTATCACTTCATCGGCTACGCGACTGGCATCATTAAGTACCTGTTCGTATGGCATATAGTCCCGTTTTAAGACCCTGGAGATATCGTTCATGTTTTCGCCATCAAGCGATGTAACAATCTCCGGCACACCCATACCTTCAAATATAGTATCCTTCAATCGACCCGTATCGACGGCCGCCTGCAACCATACGGCTGCCACCGGAATTTCATCGTCAATCTGTTGCAACAAGTCAGGTGATAAATGAATAGTACCGTCTTCACCGGTAGAATAGAGACCACGAAGACGCTCCTCATAATCCGGCTGGGTTAACAATCCTCTCTGCGCTTCAAATAGCATTGGTTCCGTACGGATCTCACTGTTAGTGTCCTTATCCCATGTCACAGCCGCAACGAGATTACCAAATACAGAATTAGCTTCGCCGAACGTGCCAGGATTCATGAACAATTCATACTGCGTTTTGGCGTCATAAAACTTACCTGCTTCTATATTCCCGGAAATTTGCAGTACTTCATTCGGCGCCGGGCGCGAAGGAATAATCAGCTGTTCACCATCTGCAACGATAGTCTCGGGCGCAGCAACAAACCCGGCGAGATGATACCTATCACCCGGTAGCGCATCAATCCCGTTCATACTCCACGAAATACCCTCGAAGCCTGAATTGCGCCGAATGAATTGCGTCTCTCGGCCCTCGGCTTGCGCTGCCTGTTTTTCACGGCCATACAGTACCTGGGCGTTTACCAGATCGCCCGAATCCAGGATTTGCACTAGCTGTTCAGCCTCGGCACCGTGATATAAAAAATTACCCGACGGAAAATCGGCGGCAATTCCCTGACGCTCGGCATCACTTATATTCGCAATATCCGTAGTCCGCTCGCGTAGCATATCAACCGCCGCTTGCTCGGCTTCATGGCTCATCACATGACTCTCTATATAACTTCCCGTCTGGCCTTGAAACACTCGCTCGAATTGCTTTCGGTCCATACGAATGGCAGACAAATAGCCGTTATACCGAAGAGCCTTCATTGCTTCGACGACAGCCTCTTTCTCGTCATAGCCGAAGCCCTTCATCTTTTCTATTGCACTAGCCTTCCGTTCATCTGCACCCTCTCCTTCGATAGGGCTCCACACTCCAGCTGCCCTTGCCCGTGATTCAAAATCTGTAAGTTTCGGCTCAAGCTCAGCATCCGTCATCTGGTATGGCTGTAGCTGCCTGACCTCATCCCTGAGGGTATCTGTTGACTTGCTTAGCTGCTCTGCTTGCTCAGTTCCCATGGAAGTGAAGTCAACATACGGATATGCCTCCATCAACTGGGCAGCCATTTCTTGAGGTGATTTAGGAATGATTTCTGACATTATTTTTATTTTTGATAACTATACTGATAGTAGCATATTATTGCTTATTTTACAATATGTAGCTTCTGAAATATAAATCTTTCATCCGCCATAGTGTATAAATATGAGTTCGCTTCAAATCGGCATACTGAATTTGTAACTAATGTCCTTTTAAACTAAGACTTAATACGCCACCTATCGAGCGAGAGTAGACATAGCCATTCCGATCAGTACATCGCATTTAGGCAGCGGAAGCAAAAATATAGTTCTGATCGCGACGATAACAGTGTTTGCTGTATTCCTGTATGGGTGCAAGTTTTTTCAAAAACTCTGACACGTCATTGTACCCATTTCCCATGTCAGTTCTGAGATTCGCCGGTAGACCTTCTGATTGTTCCTTGTAGTCAATCGGCTTAGACGTGAGCAACCCAGAATAAACCATTGCCTCATCAGTCCCGTAAGCGGTTGGTTGGGTATCAGCAAAACGAATACGGTCTATCCATACACGACCATTGCGATCACGCGCCATCTGCCACTGATACACTACACCGTGTACCGATTTTTCAAACGTCTCGCGAATCATATCTCCTAGTATCGGATGCCTAGTGGCTTCCATGGTAGTAGGTGTTTGAGAGAAGTCCGGCATGATGCCCGAGGCCTGGATGGCCTTATTCAGGTCATCTATTTTGCGCAGATAGGCAGCAGAGGCACCCCCTGGTTGGGAGGTGGGATCATATCCGGTGATTTGTTTGACATCGGAAACTGACTGTCTGCTCACTGGTAGCTCTTTGAGCTGGCGGTCCAAATCCTCGGAGCCAAGGGGATAGGTTGCGGTTTGCTTGTCAAAATCCTCTAAGAACCACTCCGCCCCCTCATGATCATACTTAGGGGTAGGCCGGACAGGTAGCTGCCGTAATTCTCGGATAACTTCTATCTCGGCAATTTTGTCCTCGAACTTCGGATGCAACTGAGTGTCTTGGGTGTACTGGGCGCGAGGGCTCATTTCAGGACCCTTCATCAGTCGCGTATGTTGCCTGCCGTCCTTTTCATAGATCTCAAGTCCCTGGGAAACGCGCAGCGCACCTTCCGAGCGTGAAGTATATACCAGGAACGGACGTTTTAATCCGTCGTCCGAAACACTAGTAAACTCCATGTAACCACCATCAGTTTGCCCTAGATAATTATAAGTAATGCCATCGACGTTAAATTCTGCACCGTCGGGGCGTACTTCAATCCCAGCAGGCTTGTCATGTGCTTCAGAGTGCGGCACAAAGTCTACAACAACACCCAATGATTCGTGGGTTGGCGGTTGGACATTATAGTTAGGAGCACTGTTATGATTCATGTTTGTTTTATGTATTACTGATGTTATGGTAGCACATTTTTGCTTATTTTGCAATATGTTTGGACCCTTAACACTCGTGCCTCTCGTAGCGTCGCTTAATAAACTACTCGATGTAGCTGGTGGATGGGCGGGCAGCTTTCAAGCACCCGGCCGCATGCGATACAATCTGGTGCTGCGGTACATTGAGAGGTGCTACGTCGTGCCAGCCGATAATAACCGGCCCGAAACTTTCACCGAACACTTTCAAGACGTCACGGATACCGTCTTCGTCATACGGCATATCACCCGAACGCTGTTCGGCAATAACTTCATTATGGTCGCGAACACTTCTGTCAATCTTGTGGTCCGGCGTGATACGGACAAGACCCCTATACATCTCACTCGACCGCCGGTAATCTTCGTATTGTGCAGCGGTTGATACGTGTTGCTGCATACGGTTTAATACAATCCTTGTTTGGTCCGCTTCCGAAATGCCTTGCGAATCAAGGGAGTTGGCATCTTGCACCAGCTTCTCCGCCTCGCCAACGGACGCTAAGTACTGATAGCTCGAATCAACTGCTCTGCGCACCGCTGTTTGTGCCGTCACCGGCAAACGGTTATAAGTAAGATTGTCCATGCCATTGCATACTCCAACGAGTGCCCGCATATGCATCTCGGTGCCGTAAAAGTTCAGATTCGGTTCGCTTGCCAGCGCTTCGGCATTGTCTCTTGCCAACAGGGCCAGCTGCTCAGGGCTTGCAAGTTCTCCGGGGTCGCTAAACCGGTCTTTATCCGGAAACGAATTAAGCGTATTACTCATAAGTTAACATTAGCATGTTTTTGCTTATTTTGCAATATATACTCATATAGTTACATAGCTTATCTGTTAAAATTAACACCTTCAAGCTCCCTCCAAATTGGCATGCTGATTTTGTAACCCGATTCCCGTTTGAGCTGAGATTACAAATGCCTAAGCCGGATGATAAACGGACGGGCGGCTACTCACAACAATATATAGATTGCCTATCAAAAGCATAATCAAAAGGACCGGATTAACCGGTCCTTTAACAAGCAGTGTAGAGCTTTAGAGCTCACTAGAATGCTCGATGCGTACAGGAACTTGCTGGCCTA
>JAQGGU010000090.1 GCA_028289265.1 Candidatus Saccharimonadota bacterium
TTTGCCACTGGCCTGCGACACCCGTAAAGCAAGGAGAAAGGCCTGCAGTTTTACTTCCGTTACCTTGACTGCGCCATGCGCCTCCGCAGCCATGTAATCTTTATATACCACACTATAGTCTGGCCCTAGATAATATTTCGTAAAATTCCAATCTTGGATGGTACATGTCTCCTCGCCTTCTTCATCAATAGAATATGTATAGCGCAGGCCATCGGGTCCATTAAATCTGAAAAAGACAGAGCTTTTCGCGCCCGTCACTGCTCCATGGAATGTCATTTGACGAATGCGTTTGTTGTAATAAAGATTTGCACCGTCGCGATATTCCTCATCCACAACACTGCCGACTATATGTTCCGTCTCAGCAGGGGCGATAGTAAAATTTAGTTCACCGCCCATAGTGTATAGCGTAGGGTCTTTGATAGTGCGGTCGTGCAACACTCCGCGTAACCACTCCGCTGTTTCTTTGGGTTGGGCATCGGCGAAAGCCACGGCCAAATTATCATACCTTGCTTGATCTTCTGCGCTACCGGCATCTTCGTGCGGATTATAGATTTCCTCGCCTTGTTTATCGACAAACCTGTAGCCTGTCATCGTGTATTCAGGGTCGCCGTCGATATAAATGTTAAGTCTTAAGTCGCTTCCAGGGAGTTCGTAATCATGATCAAAAGCATGCGTTTCAGTTTGATAGGCAGTCATCTCACACTGTTCAAGCAATTTTTGTAACTGCGCTATGGTATCTGCCTGCGGCGGCATTAGTAATGCGTCGGGTACCGGATCGTAATTATTACCATTAGATCGTTCTGACATAATGCGTACACAGTACTACATCTTTATTTACTCGCCGAGCGAATATTCGAGGTAGGCGTTGATGAGCGGATCAAGGCTACCATCTAAAACTCCGTCTATATCAGAGGTTTCGTACCGGCTGCGGAGGTCTTTAACCTGTTTGTAGGGGTGCAAGACATACGAACGGATCTGGTTACCCCAGGCGGCTTGCTCGTTTGGCCCCTTGAGCTCGGAGATCGCTTCAGCGTGTTGCTCCATTTGCAGTTGTGCCAGACGCGAACGAAGGATGGTCATGGCAGTCTCCCTGTTCTGGAGCTGCGAGCGTTCATTTTGGATAGCAACTACAATACCCGTCGGGAGGTGCGTGATGCGCACCGCCGAGTCGGTGGTGTTGACCGACTGGCCGCCATGGCCGCCGGAGCGGTAGACATCTATCTTGAGGTCTTTCTCGTCGACAGCAACTTCATCGGGTTTGTCGACCTTGGGCATAACCTCGACCTTGGCGAAGCTCGTCTCTCGAGATTCAGCGTTGAAAGGGCTGAGGCGTACCAGGCGGTGTACCCCATGCTCTCCCTTCAGCTTCCCGAAGACAAAAGCACCGCTCAGTTCTACGGTCACACTCTTTATTCCGGCTTCTTCCCCCGTTGATTCCTCGATTACCTGAACACTAAAATTGTTCTTTTCAGCCCACCTGAGATACATTCGCAGTAGCATTCCCGCCCAGTCCTGGGCATCGTTACCACCAGCTCCGGCATGGATACTGAGGATGGCATCGTAATCATCGTATGGGCCACTGAGCTTCAATTCTTCTTTCATCGTCTCAAAGTCTGACCGGTATTTCTCTACCTGGGCCGAGAGATCATCTTTCAGCGCGGCATCACCCAGCCGTACCATTTCAAGGGTCTCACTTGCACCGAGCTGCAACGCGGTCCAAGGCTTAACTCTGGCTTCGAGCTTGGCAATCTGCTTCATGACGCCTTGAGCCCGTTGGTTATCACTCCAAAAATCCGGCTTCTGACTATCTGCTTGGAGTTGGTCAAGCTGTGCTTCAAGCTCAGGAATTTTCATCTGATTGATTGCGCCGTCTATCGCTGTAAGCAGATCGGCAGCCGCAGTCTCTAATTCATGCATGGTTAGCATTATACCAGTACCTCAGACAGAAACGCCTTTTGCTTACAGGTTGAGAAGTGAGCGCACGAAAGGTATATCTTCCATGTGAGTAGGCGAACCAATAGACAGCCAGTATACCAAAAAAATCGCCGCTACTATCGCAAGTGCGACCAAGATGAACATATAAATAATTCTAGTCGATCTATGAAAGCCCCAAACAGCACTTGTATTGTGACTATAGATCTTTGACGCACGTTTTGGCGACTGCGTAGTTTGCGTCGGAAGCGCAGGAGGCATGGAAGCTTCAGGAGGTGCTATCGATTGGGCAATAGTAGTAGCCTGCGGGATAGGAGCGGGAGGAGTGCGGCCAGGCGGCGGTACTGCAGCTCTTGGCTGAGGACGTGGGATCGGCCGCGGCAATGGCACTGGCGGCGGTGCTGGTAGCGGAGGCGGTTCAGGTTTGGGACTCACTGGAGTCTGAGCTACGTACTCTACAGCTGGCCTTTGCGGTGCAGCCGTAGTGAAAGGAGCGACATCTTCGGATAAAGGGGGTGCGGCACCCTGGATAATCGACGAAGGTGGCGGCATTAATTGAGCTGGCGGCTCATCGGAAGGCATTTCTTCCATTGGAGCTGACATTTCCATAGGAGCAGACTCCGCTAAATGCGACACAGAGCGGCCGGACTGAGGCGTAGACACGTCTCTCTTAGAGTCATCGGGCATAATATCCCTTATTATAAACCGCTTAAGTCAAAAACCCCTAACGCCTACCCTTCCTTGTTGTAATGGGAAGACCCGCCAATCAGGGGCGGTTGTTCTAATCTCTGATATACCCAACTAGTTATCTATACGACCACAGGCCTTCAATGTGTTTTTGTAGGTCAGACGCATATTCTTCGCCACAATTTCCCAGAGAACCAAAACCCCAGAGCTGCTCTTTGAACAGTTCACGGGCAATTTCCACAATAGATTCTTTGGTTATGGCTTTGATTCGTTTCGGCACCTGATAATAATCATCAATCGTTTCATCAAAGAAGTAACGTCCACTATAGCCATTGGCCGTTCCGCCGACCGTTTGGGCGCCACGCTGGAAGCGTCCGAGCGCATACTGCTGGGCCGCCTCGATATCACTCTTTGCCAGGTCTCCAGCAAATATCTTTTCAAGCTCGGTAACGATTATCTCAAATAAAGCAGCTGCATTTTTTGGCGAGACCTGTGCCCCAAACCACCAGTTACTGTTGAGTTTAGCCTGCCCTACCCCCGAGCTCATACCGTACACCAAGCCACGTTCTCGGGCTGTGCCGAGAATCTTGGAATGCAGTGTCTCAGTCAGCATTGTATTCGAAAGGTTTAATGCGTCGAGTTCCTGGTCAGTCAAGCGCCGGCGCATAAAAGTATCGATGTAGAAATAGATATTTTTTACTGTGGGATTATGGATGTACAGCGGGCGCTCCAAGCGAGTCGGCCGTTCATCGGGAAGCTCTATGCGGCCTGTACCTTCCGGCAAGTTAATACTCGAGAACATGGCCTCTAAGAATTCCCGCCGTTTTGGCGTGATATTACCGGCGATCACAAAACGCATATTCGAGCTATTGTGGGTTGCTTCGTAGTGGGCTTTAATGTCTTTGAGTTTGACATTCTTCATCAGTCTTAGCCGTTCCTGGTCGGTCTTAGCCAAAAAGCCGTAACTCTCACGAAGCGCTAAGCTCAAGTGCCTGAAGTGGTTGTTCGCACGGGCGGTCAGCTCTTCCCGGACATTACCAAACTCTGCCAAATACTCTTCTTTTAGGAAGAGCGGTTCGGTAATAGACACTATGAGCAGCTCAAGGATACGTTCCCATTCAAAATCGGCGCACTCAGCCTCGTAACTGATATCATAGACACTCGTAGAAGCGTTGCTATAGGCGCCGTTTTTTTCTATTTCGGCTTGGAAGTCACGGGCTCTCGGATATTGCTCGTTGGCACCGAGCAAAATATGCTCCATAAGATGCGGGACTTCCCATTTTTTCTCCTCTACCAAGTACTCACCTGCCCGGAAATTGAGATCAAACGTCATAACCTGGGCATCGGGTATGTGTACAATGAGCCCCTTCAGGCCATTTTTGAAGGAAACTTCGGAAACAGTGTGCTTCATATGACACTTCTCACTAGTGATGCGTTTACCTCAAAGAAAACAGCACACCTCTTATCAACCACCCAAGATGATAGGGCGGACACGGTTATAGATTCCTCATTTTCTTTTGCGGGCTTTCGTTTTACGCTGTCGTTCAGCCTTACGGGCTTTTTTGCGCTTATCATTGACCACTTTTTGCTCAGCTTGCTCAGTCTTCTTCGACTTGAAGTCAGCCTCTACGAATTCATCGCTAGCTTGAGAAATCTGGTTGGCGTTACTGATTGAACCACGGGCTGCGCGCGTCAGTTCTGTCTCTACTGGACGTTGCAAGTCTTCTTCCCTGACTGGTTCAGCGTGGAAGAGAGCGCGAGTGACTTCATGTCTAAGCTGCTGCTGCATATCTTCAAAGAGTAGCTGGCCACGGCGGCGATACTCAACCAGAGGGTCTTGCTGCCCAACGCTCATCCAGTGGATACCCTCGCGCAGATGGTCCATATTCTCGAGGTGCTGCATCCAGAGGTTGTCCAAGATCTGGAGGTAGACATCACGCTCAACCTTGCGCATGGTTTCCGGCGTAAATGCGCTTTCGCGAGCCGCATACAGCTCGCGTGCTTCTGTCAGCAATGCCTGCTGGAACTTGGTCGCTTCAGTGTCGAACAAGCGGTCAAGCATTTCATCGTCAAATGGGAAGACTTCGCGGACGATGTCTTCAAATTCATCTGTTGTAAGTAACGGCGAAGCGGCCATCATACGGACTTCGTCTTCGATAAACACGTTAATGCGCTTCTTTATGTCTGCCTGGTGCAATATCTCGCGGCGCATAGCATACGTAGCCTTACGGTGACGGTTCATAACGTCGTCATATTGGACGACATTTTTACGCTGGTCAAAGTGAAAACCTTCGACTTTCTTCTGAGCGCCTTCGAGACTCTTGGAGATCAAACGGTTTTCGATAGGAGTTTCATCGTCGACGTTTAAGCGAGTCATTATCTTACCGATACGGTCGCCGCCAAAGATACGCATCAAATCGTCTTCGGTACTGACAAAGAACTGTGTCACACCAGGGTCGCCCTGACGGCCGGCGCGCCCACGCAGCTGGTTGTCGATACGGCGGGATTCGTGACGTTCAGAACCAAGGACAAAGAGTCCGCCTAGTTCTTTGACGCCCTCACCGAGTACGATGTCAGTACCACGGCCGGCGATGTTGGTAGCCAATGTGACAGCCCCCTTCTCACCTGCCTTGGCAACAATAGACGCTTCACGCTCGTTGTTCTTTGCATTCAGCACCTGGTGCGGAATCTTGGCCTTATTCAATGCATCGCTAAGGAGCTCGTTCTTTTCAATAGAAACTGTACCGATAAGCACGGGTTGCCCCTTCGTGTGCAGCATCTGAACTTCCCGGGCGATAGCCTTGAATTTGCCGCCTTCCGAGCGATAGATACGGTCTGGCCGGTCCTGGCGGGCAATCTGCCGGTTTGATGGGATTTCGACGACGTCGAGCTTATAAATTTGGTGGAATTCCTCGGCTTCTGTCATAGCCGTACCGGTCATACCACCGAGTTTCTCGTACAGGCGGAAATAATTCTGGAATGAAATGGTCGCTAGTGTCATAGATTCCTGTTGGACTTCGACACCTTCCTTGGCTTCGATAGCCTGGTGAAGGCCTTCGTTATAACGCCGTCCAGCGAGCATACGTCCGGTAAACTCATCGACAATAACTACTTCGCCGTCTTTTGAAACGTCATAGTCCTTATCTCGCTTGAAAAGTGCCTGGGCCCGCAGTGCTTGCTGTAAGTGATAGATAGTGCGGATATTTTCAGCACCATAAAGATTGTCGATGCCGAGGATTTTTTCTACTTTCTCA
>JAQGGU010000099.1 GCA_028289265.1 Candidatus Saccharimonadota bacterium
CGCAGATCTCTTGGCCTAGACTGTCAAAGCGGTTATACTTAAGCCTAAGATGCGTACATATTTTCGGCTTCTGATGGCGTCTAGCCTACTTTTGGTGCTATCGCTTTTCGCCGGTAGTGACGCCTTCGCTCAGGCTGTCACGCGCGCATACAAGGCTAGTACCCCATTGCAGCGTGGCATGATTGTGCGTCTCAATGATAAAGACGCCAGTACGGTAGAAGCGGTAAAAGGCGAAGCTATTAATAAGATGGAGGGCGTCGTAGTCGCGGCTAACGATGCGCCGGTAACACTTTCTTCCGAAGACCAGAGTTTCCAGCAGGTATTCGTAGCTACGACTGGCCGCTACAACGTGCTGGTGAGCAACCAGAACGGTGTTATTAAAAAGGATGATTACATTACGATTTCTTCGCTTGCCGGTGTAGGCATGAAGGCGGATGGTAAACAGCCACGTATTATCGGCAAGGCTATCGCTGGTTTCGATGGCAAGACGAATGTTAGCGGACGGACTACAGTAAAGAATAGCGATAAAACAGATATACCCATAGCTCTAGGCTTAGTAGCAGTCGATGTTAACGTAGGCCACAACCCTATCGAGGAGAAGGCAGACTCTATTGTACCGGGCCTCGAGGTGTTACAGCGCGCAGCTGGGGCTATCGCTGACAAACCAGTAACTCCGGCACAGATTTATCTGAGCCTTGCTGCGCTTATTGTGGCCGCCATTATTGCCGGTAGTATTCTTTACGCCGGTGTCAGAACAAGTATGATCGCTATCGGGCGTAACCCATTAGCCAAAGGATCGGTGATGCGGAACCTTCTCCAGGTAGTGGTTACCAGCATAATAATTTTAATTATAGGCGTAACTGCGGTATATTTAATATTAAAGCTTTAGCGCTTTATGAGATGCAAGTAGCTAGAATAAATATTGGTGGGAAATTAAAATGAGTTCACTCACAACCTGGTGGTTTGTAGGTATCCTGGGCGTACTTCTCGCAGTGACGCTATTACTTATTTTTGTAGCAATGCATAGCGGCTCCAAGCGAAAAGGCCACCGAAGCAAAGAATCACCTAAAGATGCCCAGACGCTTGTCGACCAGGAGGTGGAACATATCTTTAATGATGCCTTTCGTGAAGAGCTTCGCAACAGAGGCCGCTTGCACTTTGAAAAGATTATCGGTGAAAATGCCATGTTCCTGCAGCAGGACCTTCGCTTGACGACCAGTCAGCTCAACGAGTACATGAAGACAGAGATTACCCGTAAGTTGAAAGAAGAGTTCACCAAGTACGAAGAGTCTATCATGGACGCTAAGCAGTTGGCCGTAGATTCTATACAAAAGACTAATACAGCTATTGATGAGCAGCGCGCGATTCTGGGTACGCAGCTACAAGCCCAGGTGGCGGAAGAAAAGAAGTATCTTGTCGACAAGTTTGAGACCGATATGACCCGGGTAGTGAACCACTATATTCTAGAGTCCATCGGTAATCAGATCGACCTAAGCGACCAACTTGGCTATATCATTGGCGAGCTTGAAGCGAATAAAAAAGAAATTATCAAGGATATCAGTAATGGCTAAAGCGATATTGACGTCGCTTATTACGTCGCCGAGTGACCTGAGACGGGCTCGCCGCGAGCTGGAGGCTTTGGACGAATTTTTGCACCAAGCCAGTCTTCGACAGGGTGGCAAGGGCGCTAAATTGCCTCCGACTTCACGCATGCTGGAGGATCTGGCGGCCGATAGTGACCTGAACTTGCTCAAGAAGACCGACAGGGACCGTCTCAGGAAATTCCTGACTCTTCTCATTGGGAAGGCACCAGTGATACACATGAGTTTCGCCAGCGAACCCTCAAGTAAATTCCTAGGCCAGCTAGTCGCATGGCTACGCGAAAACATCCATCCCCAGGTGGTTGTGAGCGTCGGTCTGCAGCCCTCTATTGCCGCGGGCTGTGTCGTGCGTACGGCAAACCGGCAGTTCGACCTTTCGCTTCGCCAGTCCCTGGACAACCAGACGGCTGCATTTATTAAGAACCTTCGGGGAGAAACGCCCTCATGAGTGATAACCGCCATTTTGATGCTTTTGTAAACAAGGGCAACCCTGTAGGCGAGGTAGTGGGCGTAGACCGCTTTTTGGTGCGGGTCAAAGGCCTGCAGCCAGTAACGATACATGCGCTTATCCTATTTGAAGATGGCAGCAAAGGCTTTACGCACCAGATATGGCCCGATTACGTCGTGGTACTTCACCTGGGTGCTACACCGGTAACTGTTGGTACGATGGCCGTAGTGCAGCACACGGACCTGGTTTCGAAGGTAGGTAAAGATTTTGTTGGCCGGGTGGTCAGTGTCAACGGCGACCCACTGGATGGTAAGGGACCGATTAGTGCCGAAAGTGCCTGGCCAATTTTCAATAGCGCACCTATGCTCTATGAGCGCGAACTACTCAATAAGCAGTTAGTGACCGGCGTGACCGTTATTGATGAAATGTTCCCAATTGTGCGCGGCCAGCGCATGGCTCTTATCGGCGATAGTAAATCGGGTAAGAGTGCTTTGGCGACACAGGTAGCCCTTAGTCAAAAGGATAGTGACGTGGTAGTCATCTACGTTCTTATCGCTAAGCGCCGAAGTGATATTGATACTTTGCTGAGCAGACTTGAAGATAATAAGGCGATGCACAAAGCGATCGTGGTGGTTAGTACCATGTTCGAGTCGTTGGTGACGAGCTACTTGGCGCCATACGTAGCCTGTGCGATGGGTGAATACCTGTGGCAGAAGCTCGGCCAGGATGTGGTGATTATCTATGACGACCTTACCAGCCACGCCCAGATCTACCGTGAAATTTCACTCCTGTCCCAAGTCAGTCCTGGACGTGAATCATTCCCTGGTGATATGTTCTATGCCCACTCGAGCTTACTGGAGCGGGCCGGCAAGCTGAACCGCAACCATGCCACTATGACCTCGATCCCCGTCGTGCTTGCAAACAGCGGTGACATCACTGCATACATGCCTACAAACATCATGTCCATCACCGACGGACAGTGGATCCTGGATATGAACATCTTCCGCGACACCATGCGCCCGGCAATCAATACCGGCCTTTCTGTTACCCGTGTCGGTGGTGTCGGCCAGAACCAACGCCAGCACAAATTGTTGGCTCAAGTGGTGAAGACGCTCAACGGCTACAACCAGGCGCAGCAATACGCCCACTTTGGTTCTGAGTTGTCAGCAGATGCTAAAAGAGACCTGGAGAAGGGCAAACATTTGTATGAAATGTACAACCAGTCTCCAAGCGATACATACACTATCACCGAGCAATGCTTGATGCTCGACATAGTGCTGAACCTGGCTGATGGACTGATTTTGGACGTCGCGAAGCTAAAGCAAAATGTCGGAGAGTCAGCGGCAAAAGTGAAAGAGGATAAAGACTTTGAAAAAGTCACCGCTGAGCTAATCAAGAAATGTTCCTCACCTGATAAGGGAGCAGCCGCGGCTGCAAAATCTGCGCCCGTTAAAGAAGAGGCCGCGAAGAAATGAAACGGCCACAGGAGATAGCGCTTGAAGAACTCAATATGTCGACTATTGTCGGACTTACGAGTGCCTTTGAATCTTTGGCGAGTATGAAGATATCTCAGACCAAAACCCAGGTCTTGCAGTCACAGGCTTTCTTTAATGAGTTGTGGCACATCTACTCGCAGCTTAGGGTCGATAGTTTGTTCCGATTTGGACGCGGTAAAAGCGATAATGTCGTCGATAAGACCCTTGTAATTGCCGTGACGGCTGAGGGAGGCTTTAGTGGTGACATCGACCAGCGCCTTATTTCGACAATGCTACAGGAGTATGATGCCAAGAAGCACGATATTATCATTATCGGCCACCATGGTGCTTTGCAGCTGTCACAGTTGCATGTGCAGTACCTGAAGTATTACAAGTTGCCAGAAAAAGATGACAATATTAATGTTCAGCCGTTAATCCAGATGATCAAACAGTATCAGTCGACGCTGGTGTACTATCAGAGCTATGAGTCGCTTACGGTTCAGGAGATTAAGCGGATTGAGCTCAAGAGTGCAGTACAGACTGCCGGTAAGCAAGCCGGTAAAAATGACGAGATAATTAGTGAACTAACCTATATATTCGAGCCGAGCTCGTTTGATGTTATTGCCCACCTCGAACGGTCGATGGTCGAGATTACACTAAGTCAGGTTATATTGGACTCCAAATTGGCTCAGTATGCCAGCCGTTTCCGTGCCATGACGGCTGCTCGTGAGCGTTCGACCGAGTCGGTACAGGAGCTGCATATACTCTATAACCGTACAAAGCGTAGTATTGCCGACGAGCGGCTGAAAGAGATATTGAACGGACACAGAGCAGGAGCGGCAACATGAGAAAGGTGAAAAAATAATGGCTTCCAGAGGGGTTATTCGAGCGGTTAAGGGGTTGGTAGTTCACGTCGAGTTCGATGATGATTATCCGGCCTTGAATGAGCTGCTACTCGCCGGCGACGAAAAAAAGTCACCACTGCTCGTCGACAACGTCACGGGTAGCGGCATGGTGATTTGTTTAAACGTGCGCGCTGTAAATACCTTAGAGAAGAATATGGAAGTCGAGCGGACTGGTAAGGGTATCGAGATCCCTGTAGGTCCCGAACTTATTGGACGCGTGGTCGACGCCATGGGCGCGCCGATTGACGGCCATCCGCCTGTAACCGGTAAAAACCTGAAATATCGGAACATTTTCGAAAACCCGGCGCGCAGTACTGCCATGAAAGTGAGTAAGCCAGAAATTCTGGAAACAGGCATTAAGGTGCTCGACTTCTTTGCACCGTTCGTCAAGGGGCGTAAGGTCGGTGTTATCGGTGGTGCCGGTGTTGGTAAGACGGTGCTTACTATGGAGATGATCAATAACGTGTCGCGTACTGGTGCTGGTATGGCATTCTTCGCCGGTATCGGTGAGCGCATCCGTGAGGGTCACGAATTGTACCAGACGCTTGGTGAGGCTGATCTTTTAAAGAACACCTGCATGTTCTTCGGACAGATGGACCAGAACCCGGTGCAACGCTCCCTAATTGCTTTGTCCGCCGTGACGCTGGCCGAATACTTCCGCGACGAGCATCATAAAGACATCTTGTTCTTTGCCGACAACATGTACCGTTATATTCAGGCTAAGAATGAGGTCTCTACTATTCTTGACCAGATACCCGCGGAGGGTGGTTATGAGCCGACCATTTTTTCTGACGTGAAGGTTCTACAGGACCGCCTGGCGTCCAACGAGAACGGATCCATTACGGCCGTCCAGACCATTTACGTTCCGGCGGACGACTTGAGCGATCCGGCCGTGCAGATGATCCAACACGAGCTCGACTCCATCATCGTCCTTTCGCGTAAAGTGGCAGAGCAGGGTATTCGTCCGGCTGTCGACCTCTTGAAGACTACATCATCGCTCCTGACACCTGAGATCGTCGGTGAGCGGCATTATCTTCTGAGTATCCAGGTCCAGGCGCTGCTACAGAAGTATGAATCGCTGAAGGGCATCATTGCTATTATTGGTGAAAACGAACTGTCTCCTGAAGACCGCGCTGACTTTGCTAAAGCCAAGAAGCTTATCGAATACTTCACGCAGAAGATGTTCGTGATGACGAAGATGAATGGTATTCCCGGCGAATTTGTTAAGAGGGAAGAAATGCTTACTAAAATTGAAGAGATGATTATTTAGAGGGTCGTACTAGTAGGAAGACCATATGGCAGACGACAAAATTGTAACTGAAGATAAGAAAGACGGGAAAAAGGCCGAACGGCTACCTGATGTGGTACATATCCGGGTATCCTCGCCTTTTAAGGTGTATTTTGATGAAGACGCGCTAAGTATCTCCGCGGAAAATGAAACGGGGCCGTTTGATATCTTGCCCCGGCATCACAACTTTATAACACTGCTCAGTGCCTGCGAAATTGTGGTGCGCACCACGCAGGGCGACTTTCGCATACAAATCTCTGGCGGCATTATGCATGTCAAGGCCAACCAAATAGTCGTATTCCTAAACGTTTAAAAATTCAGGTGCCATCTAAGCATTTTGATAGGCCAGGGTTCCCCGCCTATTGGCATCTTGAGCTAGAGAATCAGCTCATTAAAACTCATTTCCAAAAGGTATTAGTAAGGGAACATTGAAAGGCAGGAGGCGTGTGAGTACGTCTACTCTAATTGAGTACGAAGTAGTCGAAGCCAAATGAGGCGTTCGCAGGAGGAACGGTAGCGGCACAGATGCTGAAGCTTGTCGATGAACGGTTGACGTAGTACGTTATTGTACCGGCGTCTGACCCGACGGGAGTTATGAGTACGCGCGGTGTAGCGTTGAAGCGGGTTGCGAAGTTGACTGTTACGAAGCAGCCAGCCGATGGGCTGCTGCCTGTGTTTATATTAACGAAGCCAGCAGTGTCAGAGCCGCTTACGGATGCGGTACCACCTCCACCTACGGCGTTGCCTACGCTCCGGCTAGGTGTCGGACCTCCGGCTGTTATGTGCCTTGTCAGAGTTAGGTCACCCAGTAACTGTAGGCTGCTGACGCTAATTTGCGGTGCAGTTAAAGGTCCGCCGAATGTCCCGCCTCCGCTGACAGCTATGTTCCGACGGATGTTTAGCTGACCTTGGACCGAGGCGTCGCCGCCGATATTCAGTGATTTATTCACATTCATTTCGTCAAAGTTGCTCTGTCCCGACACGGTGATGCCCGGGAGGGAAAGAGGACCACCGACACGCAATTGGCCGGCAACTTCCAATGTATCGCGAACGAGGACTTTACCGGCAAATACAGCGTTCGATTGTATATTCAGAATTTGTTTTGGATCGCCTACGGTCGCATCACTATTGCTAAGCTGTTTGAGGGTATCGCTGGACAGGTCTTGGGTACTAATAGCTGAAGGGTCTTTTGTCTCTCGGCTAGCCAGTGCGGTGATAACTAAGATGGCGCCCGCAAGTACTAATACAAGGAGGAAAAAGAGCAAGTATATATTAAAGCGGTGCCCGTACTTGCGTAATGGCCCGGAAAGTTTAGGTCCCTTCTTCTTTTGGTCTCCCCCAGTACCGGGAGCGTCTTGAACGGGGACTGATGAACTTAAGGCATCTGGATTAGTAGTATCTATCGATGATCCGGTGTCGGCTGATTTTTTGTTTGCGTTGTCCATAAGCGCTCTTGCTGTATCTCACTATACAAGACTTATATATAAACGTAAACGGTTTTAGGGTATCTCATTGAGTATTTAATGCTTATGCTGCATAATAAGCATAAATATGTTTCGGGCAAAACAAATATTAGCGGCGTGCATGCTCTGTTTACTCTCGGTGTTATCGTATACACCTGCTGTACACGCCGCCCAGTCAAACTCTTCAAATTATGGAGTTAGTGAAGTAAACTTCGGTTCCGGCGGCTCACTCCAATCCTGTTCTGGTTCCTACTGTTCAAAACAGTCTGCCGGTGAACTGACGGTAGGTTCAAGTTCGAGTGCGAACTATACAGCAAGGAGTGGATTCAATACAGATCGTGAAGAGTTCTTGGAGGTTTCGGTAACGGGAACTACGATTAATTTTGGCGTGCTTGAGTCCTTCGCTACGAAATTCGGCAGTTCTACATTTTCAATACGCGCGTTCCCTGCGCATGGCTATAATGTAATTGTAGACGGGTTTGCGCCTAGGAGTACTTCAGGTAACAGCATTGCGGCCATGTCGAGCGCTACGACTTCGCAGATTGGGGTGGAACAGTTCGGGATAAACTTGCGCCAGAACACGACACCTGCAGTAGGTGCGGACCCTGTGTTATTCCCGGATAGCACGTTTGCTTTTGGCGCAGCGGCTACCGGTTACAATTCTCCAAATAACTACAAGTTCGTAGCAGGGGACACCATCGCATCATCACCTAAAGGTACGGGGCGCACAAACTATACGTTATCAATAATAGCGAATATCAGTACAAACACTCCGAGCGGTTCATATTCCGGAAGGCTTGGAATCATAGCCGTACCGACTTTTTGAGAGATTTTCGACATCTGATGAAAAACACTTGCACAACTTACTATGCTTATGTTAAATTGCAGTTACCAATCAAAAATAAAAAATAAAATTAAGGAGAAATCCATGAGATATATTAAAAGCCAGTTAGGCCGCGGAAGCCTTATGGTTACTGCGATGGCCTTTTTGGCTGCAGTGGTATTTCCAGCGGTCGGGCCAACGCAGGCTGCTTCGGCAGGAGTGCTTGGATCCAGGAAAGTCACCATAGGTAGCTCAGCAGACGGCAATACGTCCGCAGACGCCAACGGCGTCGCCGTAGCTGCCGGAAGCGGCGGCAACGGTGCGCAAACGAAGCACACCTTCACCTTTACGCCGACCGCCGCCACCATCGGCTCAATGGTCTTCATGTATTGCAACACGCCATTTGAGGGCACCACCTGTGCCAGCCCGACTGGCCTGGATGTCAGCACGGTGAACG
>JAQGGU010000002.1 GCA_028289265.1 Candidatus Saccharimonadota bacterium
CTACTTTATCGCCATACACGATGATATAGCTAGGTGGGGCCTGCTCGGAGGTCAACACCTTGCGCTCAGATAAATCAGCTCGCTTACCCTCGCCTCCCACGCCGATTACCCGCACGAACAGGCCAAGTTTTATACGCTGGCGCGTAAAGTTCCGGAATTTGCCGTACAGATGATTGCTCACCTCAGCGGAGGAGATAACCCGATATGACTTATCCGGCGTAACAGCAACGGTGATCAGTACATCCTGGAGAAGCGCAGCGATCTCATCCTCGCCTTCATAATACTTCCCAAACTGCTGCGACCGCTCCTGGGGCTGCAGCATTTCGAGCTGGCCAACATAGTGCTCGACTTTATGCACCTCATCCGAAATAGCCTGTTGCCGCATCTCGGCATACTTCTTGAGGCTGTCTGGCGGCGCGGCGCGGTAGTATTTCCTTGAATTCTTGTAATAACTGGCCACGGCCCCAATCCTGACAAGCTTTTTGATTACTTCAAAAGTCGTTCCCCGGTTCATATTCACCTGCGCCGCGATAGTACGGATCGAGGAAGCCTCGGGATTTGTTAGCATAGCCTCGTACACCGCCAGGTCGCGAGGCTCCAGTCCGAACAGTGTGTAGTCGAATGACAATTTCATTTGTGACAATACTACATGCTTACCTGTTGTTTTTCAAGTGTGTGTCAATTATTTTCAGCCATTATGCATTTAAATAGCTTATAAATTGATTTATTGTAGACAAGTTCGCAATAAAGTGAGCAATAACTATACGTAAGGAGAACACATTTATGGGATGGGACAGAGTTAGATACTTTAATAGCGCTGATGGTGAGAGCACCCTCATCACTGGTGATAAAAATTGCAAGCGGGCGGTCTATGATCAAGATTTCAAAAACTTCGCGTGGTGTATCGGCCTCAAGGCCCGAGATATTGTTGACATACCCGAGCTTTCAAATAGTGAATACTTACAGGGACGGGTCAACAACGGCACCCTGAATATCTCTCCAATACCGGATCGCGTGCGCAACTACAACGACTATCGGTGGCCTGACATTGAGTATGCGGTTGAAGTACGGCCACCCATCAATGACCAAACAACAGAGATGATCACCCGCTGGTTTGAATCGCACTGCGAGTGCAATGATGCAGGAATGATTATCGATAACCGTCAGGATCCCGCACGTTCCGTAGGCGGATTCTAATACATCCTGCTGTGAGACCAGAAAAACTACCAGCAAATTTATCGTCTATACAAGCAAAATTGTCCCGGCGCTATATACATGCCGAACAAAATCATGGACATTCAGCCGTAATGGTTTATTCGAGGCCGTCGAGGAGGTTGGGCGCGATGGCTTCTTCGGCTTTGGTAACGGTCTTGTCGGCTAGGCGCTGGGCTTTGTTGAGCTTGCTTTCGAGCGTGCGGGATTTACGCGAAGCTAAATCAATGTTATTTGTCGCTTGAACGAGTTTTTCCTTCGTCTTATCAAGGATGTCCCCAAACTTGGTGAACTCACCCTTTACGACTGTTAGGGTCTCCCAAACTTCGGAAGTCCTCTCGGCGATAGCCAAGGTGCGGAAACCAAGCTGGTAGCTACTCAAGATAGCAGCAATAGTAGTAGGCCCTGCGACGGTCACGCGGTAAGTACTCTGTAGCATTTCAAATAAACCTGGCGTGCGCAGCACTTCCGCGTACATGCTTTCTATGGGCACATACAGTACAGCGAAGTCAGTAGTCTTTGGAGGTACGATGTACTTTTCCTTGATACTTTTCGCTTCGAGCTTAATGCGGTTGATTAGGGCTTTCTGCATAGCAGCAGCAGTCTCAAGATCGCCCTTTTCTTCAGCAGCGACGAGCCTTTGATAATCCTCCAGTGGGAACTTAGAATCGATAGGCAAGTAGATAAAGCCATCCTTATTGCTTTTATCAGGAAGCTTGATGGCAAAGTCCACGACATCGCGGCTACCAGGCGTCAGCATAACCTGCTTCTCGTAGTGATCTTTGATAAATACTTGATTTAGCAGGTTCTCAAGCTGCACTTCGCCCCAGGTTCCGCGTGTCTTCACATTGGTAAGCACACGTTTGAAGTCGCTGACGTCAGTAGCCAGGTTCTGCATTTCACCAAGGCCTTTGTGCACTTGCTCCAGCCGGTCGCTGACCTGCTTGAAGCTCTCGCCCAGGCGCTTCTCCAGTGTACTTTGCAGCTTCTCGTCTACGGTAGATCGCATTTTCTCGAGCTTGTCAGAGTTATCTCTTTGCAGCGATTCCAGACGGGTTTCAACTGTCCGACGAATCAATTCCAGCTTTTCATCATTTTTGTCGCGCATTTGTTCGAGACGCTTATCGAGTGAATCGCGCGTCCTATTGATCCCGTCCGTCACCTCGACGCGGAGGTCTTTATTTGCCTCGGCGAATTCCCTTCGGCTCTGAGCAAACTCCTGTCGCAGCGGGCCGTCCAGATTCGGCGAGCCAGTCGTTTTCAGCTTAGCCACGACATACAACAGCCCAAGAAGATTGACCACCCCAAGTACGATTACCACCTCTATCATATCTCTATTGTACCCTACCGGGCATATATGCAGAATGCCATAACCGGTATCGGTGCTCTTAAAAAGCGTCCAGGCACTTAGCCTCTTCGGCGGTCATACCACGGAGGGCAGCATCAGGCCCTTCATTCGCAGCGTGCAATACACTCTCACAGTGCGCACTCGTATGGACATGGTTGTCATGGCCGACATCAATGTACTTGTGAGCAAGTTGCACAGACACGCCGACGACCAATACCCCGACGAGAAGTAGTATAGGGCGTATATCGAACAGCCTGTGCTTGGGGGCATTATCATGGATGGTAGGGATAATATCGCTCAGCGCGATATACAGCAGAAAACCAGCGCTCAACCCAAGCAGCAGCCCGATCGGTAGCTTGTCGGCGCTCCCAAGCGCGAAGGTAATTACAGCCATGACAGTCGTGGCTACAGCGCTTAGGGCATTCACCAGCAGTACCTTGCCCCGCGACATGCCCTTAGAGAGCAACAATCCAAAGTCACCAATCTCCTGGGGAATCTCATGGGCCGCAACAGCAATGGTAGTGATAATACCCGTCGGGACACTCACCAAAAAAGCTGCCGCTATCGCTACACCGTCCAACGCATTATGCATGGTGTCACCGATAATGATGAGGTTTTTTGCAGGGTCGGTATTCTCATGTTCGTGGTGGTGATGAAACCAGTGTAAAAACCTTTCAGCATAAAAGAACAGTACAATACCTGCCAGCGCACCAACGAGCACGACAGATGGCTCAGCCTCTTCAAGCCCATCCTTTAGGAGATCAAGAAAAACGGCGGCGATCAATGCCCCCGCAGCCAGCGGAGTAGCGTATTCTGCAAGAGCAGTAGCTGTTTTACGGCGGCTGAGCAGCAAAGCGCCTCCTATCAATGAAAAAACGCCTCCAATCAGCGAAAAAAAGATAACATGCCAATATGTCGCCATAGTTTTTTTATTCCTTTCTGTGGGAAATTATGACAATTGTAAGAATTATTTGCAAATATGTCGCAATTTGTGCTATTTTTGCAGCATGATAGAGCCACTCGAGCAGCTACGCAGCACCCTTCAGGACCACGGCCAAAGTCTTACCAGGCCGCGCAAGAAAGTCTTCACGACCCTACAAGCCAAAGGCCCCCTGACTATGGCCGAGCTTATCCAAGCCAGTGGCACGTCGCTCGACCGCGCCAGCGTGTACCGCACCATAAAACTGTACGAACAGCTCGGTATTGTGCAGCGGCTGCAGATCGGCTGGAAATACCGCGTGGAACTCAGCAACAGCTTCCAACACCATCATCACCATATGTATTGCACGCAGTGCGGCAATGTTATCGCGATGCCGGAGGATACTGTACTCGAAGAACGCTTGCAGGCACTCGCGGCCAACATCAGCTTTTCTGCCCAGGACCACCAGATAGAAATACGTGGCATCTGCGCAAACTGCTCACGAACCTAAGACTGGCCCGCGTGCCTATACGCTACAATCTGTGCCCGCCATTACTCCCATGCCTGCAATCGCCAGGAACTGAATCGTCAAAACTACAGCTATAAGTAGAAAAGTAGCGATTTCATAGCGAAGCCTGGGGTGATTCCTTAGCCCCCACACAGCAGCTAAGGTCGCAAGAGAAATACCGAGCTGGGTAATGCCGAAAAAGATCGAAGCCTGTCCCGCTCCCTGTTGCCCGGCTGCACAGCCATTTCCGATTATAGAGAAATAAGACGCCGAGAAGAACAAGCCTGCAGCGACCGTTATATAGCCAAGGACGGAGAGGAGTTTGCCGCTCATAGATTCTGGCAAGAATTTTCGTGAAGATAATCGTATACTCATAACGCTTATGCTGAGTGTAGCATAGTGTTGTACACATTACACTAGGGGGAGGCATAAATTAAGGCCCGGATACCGGGCCTTATGGTCGGAAGCCTCACACTTCCTACTTCTAGACTATGACTGACAGTCTGCTTTTTCAAGCCACCTTTA
>JAQGGU010000037.1 GCA_028289265.1 Candidatus Saccharimonadota bacterium
GAATCGACCAATTACGATAGCTTTCACTCCTGAAAAGTTAGGCTGTTGAATAAGCGATACTAAGTAACGGTCAAAATGATGAGGTAATGATTCCTCGTCATCTTCTAAAAAGAGAATGGTGTTATCAAGGTCTGGCATATATTCAGTTCCTTGAAGAAGATTGAATGTGCACAGGTTGCCGCCACGAATACTTCCTTGTGCTTGGCCTTCGTGGATCACTAACCAGCCGTCATTAGAAATAGGTCGTCTATCCTCTTGGTCCATGAACCACAGGTCGTCTGTCCATTCTTCACTTGGCTTTACGTTCATCGGCTCATCACTCATTACAGCCTTTTGGAAATACTCCAGGAGGTAGTCAAAATGTTTTTTCATTCCAAAAGTCGAATAATGAATGCCTGAATAAGTCACTAATCCTGTCTTAGTCAGAATAGAATTGTTGAGTGCTGTTATATCTGAGAAGCCGCAAAAGACTTTAGGATTAGCTTTGATCAGCTCCCAGTCGATTCCTCGCAATAACTGATTGGAATTAAAACCACCTACAACAGTCAAAATACCTTTTACATTCGGGTCTGCAAAAGCTTCGTGTAAATCTTCTAGCCGTGAGGAGACACTACTCGAATTGAAGTCATCAATTTCTTCGACGTGCTTACCGAAGCTAAGCTTTAAGCCAAGTTCATCGAAACGCTCATTAGCGATACGTCGTGTTTCTTCGCTTATGATTGACAGTGAACGTGAAGGACTTATTATACGTACTTCATCGCCAGGCTTTAACTTGTTTGGAAATATAAAACTCATTACAAATAGTATACATACTTTATTGCATCCTCGAAGGCCCACTGGGTCTTCTCGCCCTCCCGGGCGGTACCCATATCAAATCAAAAAGAAAACGCCCCACCTTTTAAGGTGAGACGCTTTCTTTGGTGGAGCTGGTGGGTACCGCCCCCACGTCCGCCGGTTTATCTTTGGCATATCTTCTACAGGCATAGTTCATTTTTTGGTCTTAAGCTAGTGGTATTTAAATGAACAAACATTCACTAGCAGCAATCCTAAGTCTTAACGGGCGCTATGGATGATAGAACCCGGGCAACCAGATGAATTTGGCGCGCATTTCAGATATCTGATGTCTCGTCGAGCACGGTAGTCTAAATAATTAGGCTACTGATGCGGTCTGGCGACCAGCAAGAACTGAGTTGATGCTGGCGACAAAATCGCTAACTTTTTGATTTGCATCTAAAAAGGTTTGTCTATACGCTGACAAGCGACCTGCTGATATAACCGATAAAGTCCAACGTCGAGCTTAAAATTCAGCCCCATCAAGTATTATTATAGCAATTTATGACTAATTATGCAATATGCTTATGATTGAGCTAAGCGAAAACTTATGCTGACGGTTTTACCTGATACAGCTTATACCAGTCTTCAATCGAGAGGTTTTGCGCGCGAAGCATGGGGTTTATGCCAGCTGCTTCGAGCCAGCCCCTCACTGATTCTTTGTCCATGTGCAGCCCGGCACTCAATGAGTTCAGCAGCGTCTTGCGCTTTTCGCCGAAGCCAGCTTTGACGAGGCGGAAGAAGTCTTTGGTGTCTACATCTGGAAACAGCGGTTCGGGGCGGCGCTTGAGCACCACGATTTGCGAGTCTACCTTCGGCGGCGGCGTGAAAAGTTCAGCTTTTACTACCATATCAAGGGATACCTCGAAAAAGTATTGGCTGGTCACCCCAAGGATAGACAACTGCCCCGGCTTGGCGGCCAAGCGCTCGGCTACTTCCTTCTGGACGAGCAAGGCAGCCACCAAAGGCGGATTGGGAGATTCGGACAGTACGCGCACTAGCTTACTGGTGAGGTAGTACGGAATATTGGCGACGACTTTATAATCTGGCTTCAAGGTGGTGAGGTCGAAGCGCAAAATATCGCTCCGTACCACGCGGAGGTTATCAGCGGGCACGCGCTTTGGCAGTCCGCGGGCAAGCTCCTCATCGAACTCCACAGCAATGACTTCATTGGCGGAGTCAACCAGTAGCGCTGTAAGCGGCCCTAATCCAGGCCCGATCTCAAGGACAGTGTCTTCCGGCTGCACATCAGCAGCTAGCAGCATAGCGTGCAAGCTCATTTCGTCGTTCAGCCAATGCTGGCCTAAGCTTTTTTTGGGTACAGGACCAATACTGTTATCTCGAGTCATTCCAAAAAGTATTACTTAAAATGCATAAAGTCACAAGGGCTACGCGCAAGGGTTATGCGCTTTGGCGCAGCGCGGGGCGAAAAACAAGTGACGCGTCAGGGCCATATCCATGGAGTTACGGCGAGGCTCTATGCTGAATCCGAGAAAATTAGGACTACTTAGTTGCTTTGAAAGCTACTATTCCGCCGTAAACCGTCTTGCCGTCGATAGTCCCTGCAGCGCGGTAGAAGTACTGCGTGCCAGCCTGGAGGCTGGTAAGGGCGAATACTTGTTCATTGTAACTACCTGTCGTACCGGCACTAGTAGCAGCCATGTGCTTGGTGGTCATCTTCAAATCATCGGGCTTGGTACCATATTCGACCCAAACTTCCTTGGCAGGGCCAGGAAGATACTGTACGCTTACGTCCGCTGCGTTGCCGACATAGTTGGTAACACTACCACTGAGGATGTTATAGGTCGTTGCAGGCTCTGCCGTTGACTTGTCATCTTCCCCGGCAGCAGATGAAGCTTTCTCTTTGGCAAGCTCAGTTTCCAATGAAGCAACCTCGCTATGCAGGCCCTTCTGCGTAGTATTCAAGTTTTTGATAGTGGCTTGCTGCCAGTAATACACACCGCCAGCCACTGCTGCAAGCAACAGAATCAGTAATAGCGCCCCGATGAAGCGCCTAAATTTTCCTGCTGGCTGCCTTGAAGTGACCACCTGTTGCTGTGGTTGTGGCGCAGGTGCGCCAGTAGCTGCTGTCTGGGACTGATCTACAGTAGTATCCTCATTAGGGGTTTGCTCTGTTGAGGAATCAGATTGTGCAGGCCGTGAAGGCCGAAAATTGAAATCGTTGTTCATAGTACTATAGTATCATAATACCGCTTATGCTACCACACTGCATGCAGTACCACCCTTAGGATTGACAAGAGGACGAGGGAACCATCCCGGTTCCCTCATTTTGCTACCACCAGTGGTTCTTGGTCCAGAAGTTGTAAGCCCCCTGCCAACTGCCGTAGCGGCCATTCGCGTAGCCAGTACACCACTTCAATTGTGTAACAGGATTAGTGGCCCAGTCTTCGCCGGAGGAAGCCATCTTCCAAGCAGGCGTTGATTGGCATAAGCCATAACCCGTGCCAGACGAACTGGGCGTGCCATGAAACGCCGGGCACCCACCATGCTCGCCTTGCCACTTAGTCGGGCACCAACCGGATTCACGGGAAATAATATAGTCTGCGTATTCATACTGATCCGGAGATATTCCCGCCCGGGCCATGTCGCCCTTGATACCGCTCAGGTTACTACCTATCACTCGTACTTCGGGTACCGGTTCCTGCACCACTGTAGCCTGTATGACCCGGCGGCCAACCTCTACACCGTTCTGGGTATTGACTTCATATACCACCGCTTTTTTGCCAGGGGCTCCCTGTTGCCGTACAGCCGACACGCCATACGACAGTGTATTATCGGGCACGTTTTGTACGGGCATAGCAATATCTTCCTGGACAGTCACCGTCGATAATCCGTTACGGATTACCGAGATAGGCCCCGCTGTCGCTAATGGAGTATCCAAGCTTGGTTTGACCTGATCTTGGGGGGCAAGCTTTATCTTTCGTTCCGCCAAGAGCTCGCCTACCGTAGTGGCATGCGTACGAAGAGTCACCAGTGAGCCATACAGGTTTACCTGCACCGGCGTGGCCCGATCGATGATAACTTGCTCACTAATCCCGCCCGTTGCCACGAAATCGGTAATCGGCTGCTTTATAAGCTTGTCCTCGGGGTAAATCATCACCCCGGCTTGGCTAGCGACACTTCGTTCAGTAGTGCGGGCGCTCAGCGCGAATGTGGTCTGCCCGCCATCGACAACCTCCACGGGTACTGCACGGTAAATATTGATACGGAAATCATCCTGCTGAATCGGTGTCTCCGTGGACGGTTCGACCACATCGCCTTCATTGACATCTATATCCAGCTTCTCGAGTAGTGCCCCTACTGTCGGTTCCTTGCTGGAGACGATCTGCTGTT
Source organism: Candidatus Saccharimonadota bacterium (assembly GCA_028289265.1). Classification (GTDB taxonomy): domain Bacteria; phylum Patescibacteriota; class Saccharimonadia; order Saccharimonadales; family UBA4665; genus UBA4665. Next base: position 4,186 of record JAQGGU010000037.1, read on the forward strand.
GCTTGTCATCGGATATCACTACAACATTCGGGTCTACCGTCACCGGCGTGCGGTTAAAGAATGCCACGAGGCCGCCTGTGATAATAACCAGTCCCAAAAAGGGTGCTACCGGTACGGCAAAAGGATGCCGCGCGACTTGGGGTAACCTCTTGGTCGACGGACGTTTGGGCTTATAATAATGCGCCTGGTAGCGCTGGATTTTCTTCGGCATAGTTTGCTACATGGAGGTGAGATGAGAAATTATAGAGGTCAAACTGCACCAGTCCTGTGCCTTATTCTACCAAAGTGCTTAGGTACTGTCCAAAAGCTAAGCGCTTAACTCTAATGCTCTGAGGACATCCGGGTTATGCGTCTTCGCTAAAATATCGGACTTTTTCGACCAGCCAATTTCAACGATTTCATATCGCCGGCGCGTAGCAGGCGGCTTTGTAGCAACTTCTGCCGTGTAGTAATGGCTCGTATATCTGAAACCATGGATGCTGTATGCCTCGGCAGCGAGCAGCCGGACCTGGCTCGCTTCGAGCCGGATACCTGTTTCCTCCCAGACTTCCCGTAGCAGTCCTACAAGGGGATCTTCATTTTTTCGTAGCCCCCCGCCCGGTAAGACCCAGCGCCCAATACCCAGCCACCCCTTTACGACTAGTACTTCGTCCTTACATCTCAAGAGTAAGCGGCTGCGTTGGCTGCCTCGCAGATATATCCATGACCCCGGCCATATCCCCCAGTACAATGCCCGTCCCAGCCTGACATACCATTTTTTTATCATTAGTATATTGTACCCTTAATCTCTTCCGGGCATTCCGTTTCATGGGGAGGCTTTAGCTTCACCCTAAACAGGGGCTTACAAGAATCAGATGGGTTAGAGTTTTTCCAGGGGAGCAAAGGAGATGTTGAGTTTTTTGGCGCCTTTGCCTTTGAAGTAGATAGTTGCGACGTCGCCGTCGAGCTCGACGATGGTTCCCTGCCCGAAGACTTGATGCCGTACGCCATCACCTTCACTCAGGTCTGGTACGTAACGTGGCCCGTCATCTATCTCTTCTTTGGGTGCGCCCAGGACGCCTGGCTCTGGTGTGTTACGTATGCTATCAAACGAAAAGCTATTGAAGCCACCCCCGCCCTGGCCGTGGCCGCCGGATTGGCCATAGACACCCCTACCACCCGCGTCGAACCCAAAAGAGCCGGTGTCAGCCTGGAAGTTGGCGTCGATCTCGCTTAGGAAGCGGCTCGGTGGATTGTGCTGCACACCACCATAGAGCATACGGCTAGTGGCACAACTGAGATATAGCTCTTCTCGGGCGCGGGTCATACCGACATAGCAAAGCCGACGCTCTTCTTCCATTTCGTTTTGGTCATACAAGGCGCGTGAATGCGGGAAGAGTGTCTCTTCCATGCCGGGCATAAATACTACCGGGAACTCCAATCCTTTGGCCGCATGCAGAGTCATAAGAGTCACGGCGTCACTGCTCATGTCTGCGCTATCAAGATCACTGACCAGGCTGACTTCTTCAAGGAAGCTATCGAGTCCCATCTCCTGGTATTCCTGAGTCACACTGAGTAGTTCGCGGACGTTTTCCTGGCGCGACAATCCTTGGGGCGTGCCATCGTCAAGAGAATGCAAGTAATCAATACGGCGCAGCAATGAGTCGACCAGCCCTGTCACCGGTACGTCTTCCATCACAACACGCAAGGAGGACAGCATATCGCCTAGCTCGCCGAGGGCCTTACGTGCTTTAGGCGTGATCTCGGCACATTCCCCTGCCCTCGTCAAAGCTTCAAGAAGAGTGAAATCGTGGAGCCTTTGCCAGGCAAAAAAGGTGGATACCGACTTGACGCCAACGCCGCGTGCCGGTACATTGACGATGCGCTCAAAGCTGATGCGGTCTTCCGGCTGATATATGAGGCGCAGGTACGCCACCACATCCTTAATTTCTTTGCGGTCCCAGAAGCGCACGCCTCCGACGATACGGTACGGTATGTTGTAATGCATGAAAGCATCCTCGATAGAACGGCTCTGGGCGTTAGTGCGATACAGGACGGCATAATCACGGTAACTCCGCACGCTACTATCAATACCACCACGAATACGTCGGACGATAGACTCGCCTTCGGCCCGTTCATTCTGCAGCTGCAGCATCTGCACGGGCAATCCATTGCCCGCATCAGTCCAAAGTTCCTTATCAGAACGCTGCAGATTCTTGGTAATAACAGAGTGAGCGGCGTCCAGGATATGTTTGGTACTACGGTAGTTTTGCTCCAGCTTGATTACCGTACAGTTTGGGTAATCGCGTTCAAAGTTCAGAATGTTGCGGAAATCAGCGCCGCGCCATGAGTAAATGCTCTGCCAGTCATCACCGACCACCGCAATGTTGTTTGAGGGGTTGGTGACCAGCTTCACCAGCTTGTACTGCGCGGCGTTGGTGTCCTGATACTCGTCGATCATGATGTAACGGAACTGCTGCTGCAATTTCTCACGTACTTCTGCGTGGCTCTCCAGTAGACCAGCAGTCCGATTGATAAGGTCATCGAAGTCGAGCGCTGCGGCGTCCTTGAGGAGCTTCTGGTACACAGGATAAACCTGCGCTGCGGCCTGCTGCGCCGGGCTATTAGCGACGCCCCTGTATTCATCGGGTGACAACATTTCATTTTTAGCATTGGAGATAAGGCTTGAGATAAGTTTGGCGGGGAATGCTTTTTCATCAAGCATCAGCTGCTTACTGGCTTGCTTGACCGCGGCCTGGCGGTCAGACTCATCGAAGATGACAAAGGAACGAGGGATACCGATGTACTCACCGTCCTGTCGGAGCAAACGCACACAGATACCATGGAAGGTACCCATAAAAGGCATGAAACTGCGGTTACCGGCATTTTCGCCGACTAGCGCCGCCACCCTCTCGCGCATTTCACGGGCGGCTTTGTTGGTAAAGGTAACGGCCAGGATATTGAACGGCGTTGCCCTGCGGGAGGCTATCAGATAGGCTATACGGTGCGTCAGCGTTTTGGTCTTACCAGAACCGGCGCCGGCCTGAATCAACAGCGGGCCTTCCGTCGTCTCAACGGCGCGGCGCTGCTCTGGGTTGAGCCCAGTGAGTAAACCCTCTAGAGAAGAATCCATCCTTATATTTTACCAAAAATAGGTGCTTATGCGTTGTTGTATTAAGAGCTAAAGAAGTGGGTTACGGGACGAACACCATCAATAGAGATGACGCCGACATCAAGCAACAGGTTTATAAGGAGTAATCCTAAAACAATTATAAGTACCAATCCTAAAATAGTGACTATCTTAGAACGTCGCTTCTCAACCGAGTTGATGGGAAGGAAATAGTCTTTGCTTTCGGTAAGCTTATCTATCTCTTCTAATTGCTTAGCAGTGGCCTCGAGCTCAGCGGCTTCTTTCGAAGTAGACGTATTGGCGCCATCTAGGGCCGGAGTCCCATCTTGCGCCGTGTCGTCCGTAGTATCGGATTCGGCATCTGGCTTTTCCGGCACTTTTGGCTCAGCCTTGGCCGCCTCAGCAGTCTCTTCTGATTTTTCGGAATCATCAGATTTTTCCTCAAGGTCTTTCGATGGCTCTGACGCCACTGCCCGTACCTCGCTATCAGCGGTTTGGCCTTCCTCTTCTCCGCTCAGAGGCTTAATCACTACTTTCGAGCTGCCGCGTCCACTAGTATCTGACTCAGCGGTAACTTGAGCCGAAACCATAGGGTCCTGCATGATAGGGCGGTTACTGACAATAACCGGCCGGCCAGTGGCAGCAGCCATCGTCTTGCCAGGTTTGGATACATCAAATACTTTGCTTGGCGGCTTTGGAGCGTCTGTTACTGCTTTCTCCATAGGTTTTCCTAATCTACCTTTTTCCGTTGCAAATGGTAGGCAGCATCTACTATGCCGGCGAATTGCTTGTAATTGAGACTGGCTGCCCCGACCAATACACCGTCGCAGCCGTTCAGATTGAGATATGTCGAGGCATCATTCTCACTGACACTACCGCCGTACAGAACTCTGACTGC
>JAQGGU010000043.1 GCA_028289265.1 Candidatus Saccharimonadota bacterium
ACTCTGACAGCTTTTGCATGTATAGATTGCCCCGCGCGCCGCCAATAAGTAACCCTACGAGTACCGCGAGCAGCAGTACTGCAAGCCGCTGCTTCCGTGCGACGATAATGAACACCACGCCGCTGGCAAAAGCCCACCAAAACTCAAACGTAACAATCCGCGCAGCTCCTATCCCGACAAGTACCGACGCACAAAAGACAGCCACCAATGTCGTCCGGCGAAAGCGGTGAGCGGCCAGCCTCTCCATTAAAGGGCATCATAGTCCCCTACCCTATGCCGGCGCAAGCATAAGAAAGGTAAGCTATGGCTTGGTTAGTACTTCGCGCCACACCAGAATGTTGTATCCGCCGGTGATTGGATAGTTGGGCGGCGGCGCAAATAACAGATTGCGGTCATATTCCGTCGTGTTGTATTTGAAGCCCGATATATAATAGCCGCTTGACGAGTCATACACAGAATCGCCGCAGGCACCACTCCTCTGCCATGACCATGTCCATGTTTGCCGGGTGGCAACTGAGCCGTAAAATTTCAATTTTTGGTCGGAGCCAATCCATCCGCGGGTACAGGTCGTATTGCTAAAATTGTAGTTTGAAGGGTATATCACATTACCCGATTGCGCGAGCATCGCCGCGTTCACTTCCAGTGTAAAGGCACCTGTCGCGGGAGCCGCGTATGGGGCAATGAGTACCGAATCTTCGGCAACAAGACCGATAGCATCTTCACCGTTTTTTGTTGAGTAGACCAGATCATCCGCAACCTTAATATTGGCTCCGTTAGTCGTAGCGAGGCGTCCCGCACCTATGGTTACCCTACCGTGATAAGTAGGATTTGACCGCACCCATACATTGTCTTCCGCAAATATTACGCCAGAGCTTGGTATGGCTATACCCGTTGCCACTGATGTCGGACTTAAAGCAGCGGAATAGTTAGCTAGGGTATCGTTCTCGTTATTGACCGTGAATAAGTCGTATGTGCCGTTTGGATTGAGCTGTATCAAGTAACCACGCGAAGTATTGGCACTAGAGCTGCGCTGGGGCAAATAGCCAGGAGTTCGCCCAGTAGGCGTTTGTGAACAAGCGTTGGTCTGGGTAGCCAGCGATGCGGTGGTGCTATCCGAGGCGAAAGCAACTTTCTTGATAGTGCACAGGCTGCTGCTGACCTGGTTGAAGTCTACTGACGTCGTAGGGTAAGTCCATTCGCTCTTATTTCGCGTAGTACAATCTACCGGTGCCGTTACGCTCGTATTACACCAGACGCCGTTTTTAGCTGTGCCGTCGCCTCCTATCGCACTAGAAGGCGTGTATGTACTGTTCGAGCTGGAGACCGTGTCATTGCTCGGCCCGTCCATGCGTACACCAATGTTTGAGTGGACAGGACCATCAGCGGACTCGTTAGCTCCGAACCAAAGCGCGGAGTCTGATACAAGGGCGTAGTTGCCAAATGACGTAGCCCCGATCCTGGCCTCAACAGTCCGCGTAATTTTCGTGTCCTTAACCTTGCCGATGGCCCGTACGTCGACGAGCGTCGAACCATTGCCATGCGGCTTGATCCATAGGGTGAAAGTTCCACGATTAACAGCATTGTCATCAATATAAGTGTGCTCATACGGTCCGTACCCGAGTGCCGGGTCAGGCGTGGCTGGCGTCGTCTTGCCGTCACGGAAGTCATTAGGGTTGTGGCTCAGATGCCATAGATAGTAGTTGACCCCTGCTTCCGCGATATTAAAGGCCTGCTGACGCTGGACATTATTGCCTACGATGAAAAAATTATTGAGAATCACTTGTAAGACTACGCCAGCGATAATTATTCCAGCAATCATAAAAGACAGGACGGTTGGTAGAATAAAGCCGGATTCTTTCTGTATCGCCCGTGGATGCATCATAAGTTTGTCTTCCTATTCCGCAAACTAACCTGCAAAGAAATTGTCTGGCTGGAATTGGCGCTTAAATTGCCGCCATGAGATACCAGAGTCACTTGGATACCCTTTATTGTGCGCAAGTCGCTAATCGGCATAGCGAGAACCCCGCCGGACGCGTTAAGGTAGGAAAAAGTATTCACACCGGCCTGGTTTCTAAAGTTATCAATAATAGTAAACGTCTGGGTGCTTTCTGGAATAAGCACACCAGTAGGCGGATTGGCAGTCATGCGGGTCACATCAGCTAATAATTTTGTATTGTTATCAGCTTTATAATAGCGGATTCTTGACACAAAGGCGTCGCTGGGCGAAAAATAAGCATAACAATCAATTTCGTCCTTTGATGCCGACAGGATATCAGTAGTACCGCGGAGTACATTCGCGACTCGCTGAGATTGGGTGGCGAGTTCCGTGAAAGAACTGCCTTCGGCCTGCAAAGAAAGATACTGGCTAAACGATGTATTGAAGAAGGTATATGCCGACGTAGCAATGAGACCGACAAGAGTGATGACTACCGTCAGCTCTACAAGCGTGAAGCCGCTTGCAGATAGACGATCTCTCCGGCGAGTAGTACTACGGTGTAACAATGAAGCCTCCGATCATTGGACTGTCCGGAAGTGCCAATGTGTTTCCGCCCGAAGTAATGGTCATGCGTGTGCTGCCGACGGTTATCCCGGTGAGATTTATATGACAACTCAGCTGGGTACCAGCGCTGCTCCCGGTGCATGAAGCGGCGTAGTTATTGGCTCCCTGTGCCACAGATACGGTAGTGCCACATGAGGCTGCGGATGTAGTACAAGGCAGGTTCACTCCAGTGATAGTGAAAGCAAAGTTTGTTATAGGATCACTAGCCAGGCTCACCTGCGAAGGGGACATGGCAGTTATTCGAGGAAAAGTCGAGCTGGTAGTAAGCAGTAGGCGGACTTTTTGCAGATAATTAAGACCGTTGTATGAAAAAGTTGTCGCAGGCGGACTAGCGGCGTCGTAGGTAGGTACAGTAACAGGATTGAACGGATTCACTCCGCTATATGGAACGGCCGCCGCAAGGTAGTACGTAGTTCCATCAACCGTACAACTCGTAGCGCCGGCATTGCCGCAAAATATGTAAGCGCCTGGAACGAGATTGGTTATTGCAGCAAGGCCACTGGCATCCGTAGTCGGCCTTGCATCGCTTGGAGTCATATTATCGTAATAATATGTCGTATCGGTCGTTGCCGTGTAACGCTTATAACCTCCTTTTATGTATACTCGGGCATTTGCTATCGGCGTCCCGGATGTACTTGTAGTCTCAACAACTAAGCTATTCTGCCCTTGCGGCTTAATAGTTAAAGTCACATATGATGATTGTTGGGTGAGCACTTTCTGGTTGGGATATGTTGGCTGTAATGATCCGGAGGGAACAATAGTAGACAGCGTCGAATAACCGCTCTTTGAAGCGGTGATCTTATAATCAAAATTATTGGTATCCACCGTCAGCCCGTAAAAAATAGCTATGCCGTTACTATCTGAGCTATCCGTTCGATTTATATTTGGTGTTACTGTCGTATTGACCAATTGAATAGTTGAACCCGATATAGGATTTCCAGCCCCATCCACGACCTTAACAAAGAGCGCGCCAGTCGTACTCGCCGTTTCCGCAACGCGTGCGGCTATATGGGTATCTACTTCAGCAAGCTTTCTATTCCCAGGACCTTTGACTTTCACATTAACAATCTTGTAATCTTTAGCATTGGTGTCGGGTACTGGAGCACCAGACGGTGCCGGTTGGTTGCGGCAGTAGAGGTCCCTAAGGGCCGTATTGGGATATGAGCCACACCCGTCGAACGCATCATCCACATAATTAATACTTGTCTGGATGGTGTAAGTAGCGCCGTCCACTTTTTTGGTAGTTGAAGCGGGTAAAGGGCTCGCCGCTTCGATAGAACCATTCGCTACTGCCAAATTGTCATACGGAAGGGACTTCAGATACTCCATCTGGTTCGTAGCCAGTGTTGAAGCAACGGCCTTTTGTTTCGCAACGATCGAGCTATCTACAAGAGCGGTAAAAAGCCCCAGAAAACTTAAGGCAACCATGGCAAAGACGGTCATACCTATGGCCAGTTCAACTACTGTGAAACCACCCTCACCGTGGTTATGTTTTCTCATCCTAACCTGATTATACCTTATAACTTAAGCGGTATACAGAGGGGTCTTATACGCCGTAAAAGTACTGCCACCCAAGAACTGATCCATATCTTCGATTAATAGCCCACGCAGTGGAACATCTTCCATGATTAAAGCGCTAACATCCTTAAGCGCAGGTACTAATTTAGGCCGGGGTATCTTCACTGACTTATGATAATAAAAAAGAGGCACCTACTGTGCCTCTTTAGAATCTGGGAAGACTTGCACCCACAGATGTGGTCTACGAACTAACAAAACTATCGAACTTACTAACTTGACTGACCACATATATAGTACAAAGTGCTGTATCACATATGTCTTCCTCCAATAAATTAACAAAACTGGATTATCGTGTCAAGATTTTTTTAAAAGTTTTTCTGGATGGGCTGGGACCGGGTGTTTATGGGGCTCAGTCACCCTAGGCACTCTAAGAAATTAGGTCGAGCATGACAGTGCTCGTTTTCCCCTCATGCTCGAAATAAAATCCTATGCGTAAGGCGAACCGACCGAACTCACGACTTGCAATTTAACCAGTTGGACTTGATCACCTTCCGCGACTCCGGATTTTTCATACTTACAGCATAGCCACAAATCTGAAAGGCTACCTCGCGAGCGATATGCCACTGGTATATCCCGCCCCCTCCACCCGGCGTGTCGTAGGTTCAAGCCCAGGCAGTGAGCTGCCCAAAGAAAAGACCTCGCAGAATGTGGGGTCTTTTCTTTAAAGGTCTACCGAGGAAGTAGTTTTTATATAGTGGTTGAAGAACTGCTGCGCTGGAGGGTAATACTCGACACTAGATTTAGACAGGAACTACTAACTGTTCGCTGGGAAAGGAATTAAATTAGCCCGCGCTGCTTAGCTATTTCTCTATTAGCTGTTACAACCATCATTAAACCTGCCTTAACTACATTAGACGGGTAGAACTCTCTATGAATACCCACCTCCTCTCCACAGGTAGTATCATCACAACGTATCGTTACTGCGTCCATACCCTCTGTTGTGCCCAAATCAGAATCAGGATTTCTTTCAATAGTGGCTCTAATAGCACAATCCGACACGAGGCATGTCGATCTACAAAAGTCGATTCGTGCGTCAACTATTGTCTGAAGTCCGGCATCACGAGGAAGTTCATCTACATAACCAGAATCGAATTGGAGAATAAATTGGTTAGCCATAATGCTAAAAAATACCATATTTGTGGTATTTAGTCAATTGGAGGCCGACCGAGGAAGTAGTTTATATATTTATGCGGAGGAGCTGCTGCGGTAGAGGGAACTGCTTGATGATAGATTCAAAAAGGCGCAGCTTAGTTTATGGCGATTGAAAGCATTAAGTTCTAAGTAAAAGTAATTGATTAGATGCGATGAATTGAATTGTCAGAATACAAGTCAGGATATTCGCCGTTAAGCGCTACTAATAATCCCTGGAGGAACACTTCTTTACCTGTGCCATATCTGAGTGCTGGAACGCGAGCGTATCCCAAGGTTGCAGTTTCACCTGCTGAATTATGCGTTAGCTGTACAGAAGCGTCACCCATTTCTCCATAATCAGCGCGTCGAGATATAAGTCGAATAACATTTTTGCCAAATGCCTCTCGTGCCTCCTCGGTCAAGAACCTTACAGGCGGCTCAATGCGGAATGTAACATCTTCATTCGCATCAAAAAGAGTAGTTAGCTCAACGGTGTACTCTTGCCTATTTTGATTTAAATTCATAAAAAAATCATACCATGTTTCGGTATTATTTCAATGTGGAGGGTCCAGTGGGACAGTGCACGGCCGCAGCCATGCTCGGAATAAATTCCTGCGCGTGGCTTTGCCGGCCGAACCCACGACTTCTGTCTTTTGCTTTGCAAAATCCAAGTCGTGGGTTCAAGCCCACGGAACTTGGCCAAATAAAAAGCCCCAGCTGTGCTGAGGCATTTTATTTGGAGGGTCCAGTGGGACTCGAACCCACGACACCCTGCTTAAAAGGCAGGTGCTCTAACCGGCTGAGCTATGGACCCTTAGTAAGGAGACAAACCTACGGTTTTTCTCATCGCGCCGGCAAAATCGAATAGATTTTGTCGGGCTGCTCTTTTCCCTTCCCGCATGCAAAGCTGTTACTTTTTGCGTTTGAGCCGACAAAATAACTCCTTATATTATCTGTATTTTTACCGAAAAGTCAATCGGCTGCTTTAGCCGTAGTTTGTTGGGCCAAAGGTATCTTGATCGTAAAGGTTGATCCTTTGCCAACTTCAGATTTAACAGCGATCTTACCCTTGTGTAGTTCAATGACCTGTTTTGCCCAATAGAGACCTAGCCCAGTACCGCCCACAATGGCAGACAGCGGGTTGTCGATACGGGAGAACTTCTTGAATAAGTTCTTGCAATCTTCTTCGCCAATACCGACACCTTCGTCCTTAATGCTCACTATCAGATGCTTCTTAGTAGCTTCAACGTCCAAGGTTATAGTCTTGCCCTCGGGTGAATACTTACTGGCATTATCAATGATATTTTCAAGGACCATGCGCATCAGATGTACATCGATATACACGGTACCCTGAGATGGTTTATTGGCCCATGCGACCTTTTGCTTCCGTCCACGAATAACAGAATCATGCTCACGCACAACATCTTTAAGCAGGCGAACCATATCATATTTTTCTTCTTCAAGCCTTATCTTACCGGCGTCCACATACGCAACTTTCAAAAGATCATCCACGATCTTCAGCTGGCGTTCGTTGCTTTCATAGGCAATTTCAATCATTGACCGTATTTCATCCGGTACCGGCACACTGGCGTAGCCTTCTAAAATCATCGCCAGATACTGCTTCACGCCCGTAGCCGGTGTCCGGAGCTGGTGTGAAGCAAGTGATATAAATTCATCCTTCGCCTTATTGATTTCAACCAGTTGACGCCGTTGCTCAGTGAGAACCGCTTTCTGACGTTCCAAACGCTGTTGGCGCCTTTGAGCTTGTTTAATATCATCGATATCTGTACTCGACCCAAGCCAACTAATAATATTTCCTTTTGCATCCCGCATGGGTCGCGCGCGTGTCAAATGCCAGCGATATTTACCATTAGCAGCGCGGAAGCGGTGCTCATACACAAAAGGGTCACCAGTCGCAATAGATTGGTTCCATGTCTTTATATTTTCTTCGTAATCATTAGGATGTAGGATCTCGCCGAATGTTTCAGGACGAATCTTTCCAATTGGTATCCCAGTATACTCGGACCATTGAGGATTAAAGTAGTTAATGAATCCTTTAGCGTCAGCAGTAAAAATCTTCTGAGGCATGGATTCAGCCATGAATCTAAGCCGCGCCTCGCTCTCGGCTAAGGCCCGTTCTATTTCCTTGCGCTTCGTGATATTGCGGAAATTACCCACAAGGGCATTTATCACTGGATTCTGCAGATGATTCACAATCGTTGCCTCCAGCCATACCCACGAGCCATTCTTGTGCAGGACACGGTATTCAACGTCTATCCGGACGCCTTCTTTTTTTAAAAGCCTGGCGTATTGTCTTTTAAACTCGGGCAAATCATCTGGATGGGCATAATCGAGGGGTCTCAGACCTAGCACCTCGCTCGGATCATATCCTAAGACGTTCTTTACAGAATCACTACTGTAGATAATATGCCCTGCTTCGTCCAACAGCTGCACTGCATCTGTGCTCTTTGCAAAAAGCGTACGGAATCGTTCCTCACTTTGAATTAGCGTATTGTACTGCTCGACTGGTAATGTTTTTGGCATAATTTTCCGCCTGTTCATTATCTGTTGTATTTAGCATAACAAAGCACTAACGGAAGTGTAAGTGAAATATCAGTGGTGGTGCTTGTTGCTATCCTCTTTTTGGGCCTTAGGCCGTTGCATCCATAGAAAGAGTAGACAGAGTAACGTACTAATACTCAGGATAAGCGTTTGCAAGTTTTCCAGTTCATGCCAAAGCGCCAGCTGCGTAATCGAGCCGGTAAGCCCAGCTGACAGCAGCGGAACCGCCAGTAATACACCCAGCGTACTGACACCTGTGGCTGGCAAAATATTGAAAGCAAGTTTGGCATGGCCGCGCACCGAATGAATCATAATAAGCATCGTCAGGATTACTGGGAGCAGGAGCAAAATAAGGTTGATATACGACTGGCTTGGCGGCATCCCGCCAGGGGCGCGCGCCACACCGCTCGACAATAGCGTACCGGCATCGGGACCAATAAATTGCACTAGTACATTACCCAAACACAAGCTGAGAAACACGAGAGCCGCATTGATACGCAGTACCATCAACAGCACCAGTGGCGCGACGAGCAAAATAATAAGGATAATGAGCGGATCCATCTCCCTAAACTATATAACATAAGCAGAATGTTTAGAAGTCCAGGGCGGCGCCGACATTGAGACTATGTTTCACAACCTCACCTGCGTCAAGCTCAATGACGTACTGCCCTTGAGCGCAAAATGTCTGGGGATACGTACTAGGGCTCAGACTCTCCTCGAGGTGCGTCACGTGCTTATTGGCAGAAACCCATATAATATCAATCGGGAATCTCATATCCTTCATCCAGAAACACTGCTCGCCTTCGCGAGGGTACCAAAACAGCATCCCTTTGCTCTCTGCCAGCCTTTCCCTGCCTCCCAGTCCCTTTTCTTGTTGCTGCGGAGTAAAGGCTGTTTCAAGCACATAGCGCACTCCATCCAAGCGCAGCTGATAAGCTGACTTGGCAGAATTATTTTGAGTAGACATAGACTGGAACGGCCAAAAACTGGCAAGCAGCGCTGCTACTACCAATAATCCACCCACCACCACACAAAAAAGAAGAGGTTTAGGCGCCGACTTTATCTTTTTTAGGCTTGCTTTTCGCATTGCGCTCTATGTACTCAATAATTTTAGTTGCCACGTCGCGTTTCGTCACGAGCTCCGGAGTCTTGATACTTGCCGATGAGTTGACTTCCAGTACCTTTGGACCGTCCTTAGAACGCATCATATCAACACCGCAGACCGGTAATCCCATAGCCTTGGCGGCCTTTATGGCTGTCTTTTCTTCTTCAGGGCTTAACTTGGTCGCTTTGCCAACACCACCCTGGTGGGTGTTTGATCGAAAGTCATCATCAAGACTCTGGCGCTCGATACTTGCTACGACGCGTCCGCCCACAACAAGCGCGCGGATGTCAGTACCTGCAGATTCAGCTACAAATTCCTGTACGATAAAATTCACACCCTCTACGTAAAAGGCCTGCATCACGGCCTTGGCTGCCTTGCGGGTTTCGGCCAGTACGACGCCGTTGCCGTGAGTACCACGGGCAACCTTGATAATTACCGGTGCGCCGCCAGCAAGCTCTACCACCTCGTCGAGATTAGCCGTCTCACGCGCGAAGACCGTCTTAGGAATCCCCACGTCCTGACGAGCTAGAATCTGGTAAGATCGGAGTTTGTCGCGAGAGCGGTTGATAGCTATTGAGCTAGCCGTCGTAAACGAGCCTTGCATCTCAAACTGGCGTACTACCGCAGTACCATACTTGGTATAACTCTGGGCGATACGCGGAATAACGACGTCAAATTTTTCCAGCGCTTCACCACCATAGTAAATGACCGGCTTGCCACGCTCCATGGTCATGTAACACTTAGCGTAGTTAATGACCTTTACTTCATGGCCACGGGCTTCAGCTACTTCACGCAATCGCTTCGTGGTGTAGTTGGCGCTGCCTTTCGATAAGATAGCAATTCTCATGTTTATTCTTCCCCTAGATTAGCTTGCAACTCTTTTGAACGTCGTTTTTCCTCGGTGGTCAAACGCTTACCGAGCCTTACGATTACTATAAATCTACCGCTTAGGACGCTGCGGCCAATAAGCACAGGATACACTTGCGACGACCTATCTGCGAGCGTAAAAGACGCACGTAAGCGCTTGCCGCCAATTTCTAGCAATAGTTTTACTACATAGCGTTCTTGGGCGATGCCGTTCGAGCTTGCTATCATCCGTTTATTGTATTGTTTCATTACAATTTTGCTACCTGTATAGTGATCACTTTCGACATCAAATAAGGTAAATGACAATATACCGTCCTTTTCCTCAATATTTGACGCCCAAATAGATGATGTTTTGGCACCAGTATCTATCCGCGCGTGGATCTTTTGCAGATTCAGCTGGGGAAAAGCTATTTCCTCAACACCACCGATAACTACAAGTTCATTATTCACCTTGCTGCTCCTTTTGCTTGCGCTGCATCGCTTCAATAATCTGTCCTGCGATATCAATACCTGTAGGTTCCTCCGCACGCGGGAAATAACATGGTACATTCACTTCCGCAAGTAAGGGTTCGCCAGTTTCTTGATCGACCAATATATCCACACCACCTAATATACTAGAGCGAAGGGAGACACCCTCTAAGGCAAGATTAACTATAGATTCATCTAACGTGGAATGATCTATTGATGTCACCACCGGCTCGGCTACAGCATTCGTACGAAAATCATTATCCGGCTTGTGATACTCGATAGCAGCGGCAACGCGCCCTTCTATAACTATCAAACGATAGTGGCGATACTCAGCCAAATACTTTCTTAGGATAACGTTGTATTTGTCGTAACTGACGCTAGAAAGCTCGGTGCGCAGATCATCTATAGTGTCGACCTTTTGTACGCCGCGGCCATGACTCATGCCAAGCGCTTTCAGAATAATAGGGAAACCACCGAGATTACCAACCCGTTCATTAAGCTCGGCATTAGACATATTGACCCATGTCTCATCCACGACACTGGTGGGAATGATTCGCATACCGTTCGCAAACTGCTGGTTGAGTTCGTAATTTACTTTACGAGGATAGGCGATAGTTTGCGGGTAATACATGGTAGTCAGCATGTCCCCATGTACACTTGCCAGCATCGCCTCCATAGCGCCCGCTTTAGCAGAAAGGCTAATGCGATACAGCAAAGAGTTTGGCTCAAATTCCATTGTCCGCAAATCATCCAGCGTAATATCCTCATTAACCAGCCGGTGGTACTCTATCCCCCGAGCGAGCGCGGCTTTTTCAAGAGATATATCAACGCCATGTACACCTACTTGGTCTCCGGCTACAATTGCATAGAGTATCATTATTGCATCTCCTTTCCTAAGCTCAATAGATACTCGCTATAAAACCTCTGCTTTTTATCTACCATAACTCCACTGGCCAGGGAGGGAGTAGAATTCGTCTCAAGTATACACCAGGACCCGTCATTGGCGAGCAGCACATCAACTCCGGCTATTGTCCGTTTTGTAAGCTTAGCCGCCTTTTTAGCGGTCTCAATGATGGCGGGGTCAACATTCCGTGCATCAATTTCGATAGCTTCACCTCCCTGCGAAGTATTATTCAAATGAGTTCCAGCTACGGCAGTTTTTTGAAATACCATCGGTATCATGTCAGGGCCAAATGTCAGCACACGTAGCTCTCCCTTATTTCGAATAAAAGGCTGTGCCACATACCCCTGGTTTTCTTGCAAGAGAATTTTCTCAAGCTGCTTTTTATCCTGGATTAAGTAATTGTCTTTACCCTTAATGCCATTGTTGTGCTTCAAGATAAAAGGATACACGGGCGCATGTGTTTCGAGATAAGCAAATAGGTTACTGTTACGCGGCGAACTTACGAAATCGGGCGTGGGTATGCCATTGATTGCATACAGAAGCCCCTGGCTGACCTTACCAAAATACGACATATTGGAATCTCCCTCATTTATGAAGCGTATGCCGTAATGTCCGCAATATAGCTGTAAAGCCGATGCATAATCCGGGAACATATTCGCATTTCGTAAGTGGAAAACCGTGTATACGTCTTTAAGCTCATTACCTTGCAATTGAATCCCAGGAATACCATCCGTGACTGTAAAAATAAGCTCCTGGACCGCACAAAATGAAAGATGCAGGTTGTCATGACTGGCGTTTATTCCATCCATAAACTTTTGCACTACAGGCCGTTGCAAAGAACGGGCTTCATCTTTAATGTTGGAGATAATGAGTACTTTTTGCATAGGGGATCCTTTATAGTGTACGGGTTTCAAGCGCGGTTCTTATATGGTCGGTATTCGAAGGGTCAAGCTTGCCAATCATAGCGAGACTCAGCATCAGGTCATCACCCGCATGCCGATCAAAGTACTGCCAGTTCTTTATCTCACCATTATAATACGAAAGGTCCTTATACCATGGGCGGTCACCAGCACGAGTAATCCGAACTACGCCCTTATAAGCCGTATCTTTAGCCTTAGCTATTGCCTCCTCGTTCAGATCCTTGCCCGCCTCATAGTCAGAAAGGACTTCCAGGCGCCAGCGAATGTCGTGCGCTCCACGGAAGCTTTGTCCGCTTTCAATTAACCCGGCAACGATGTAATGGTATACGCCGCCAGGCTTAAACTCACCCTTGCGAGCGTGTTCCATGAGTACACCCAGTCCTTCTTCAGCATCAAAGTACTCAGGTAAGCCTACGCGCATTAAATGGAGATCGGTTTCGTCGCCCATTATTGAATGCAAAAAATGCACGCCAAGTTCATGCACAACCAAATCTCTGAGTCTCTCCGGCGTTTTAGATTTACCCTTCTCAGGAATCTGTATGCGCTGTTTACTGGCATCTACGTGAATCCCTGAGCGCTTAATGCGTACCACTTTCCAGTCACCCGCAGCTTCACCAAACTCCGTTTCTACGATCTCGCGGAATGTAGTCTCAACTTCATCCATTGAATACTCGCCCTCGCGGTCTGGAACGTGGGCAAGTAACTTACCATACAGTACATTGACTACGCGTTGCATGGCAGCCACGGTTTCGTCAGCTGGAGCGTATAATTCTGTAGCCTCCAGAGTCTGGATATCTTGTGGAATCAGCTCTTTAAGCTCGTTATAGATACGCATAGCAGCTTCATCCTGAGAATCTGGAACGGGCAAACTTTGAAATTTCTGTGCGAGCAGTTGCTTGAAGGTATCCCTATCAGGCTTGCCATATAGACGCTCATTAATCGCCTGGTGCTCGGCTTCGAGGTCCTGTTTTTGAGCATCATCAACAGATTCTTGTTTTAAAGCGTGGCTGAGCTGCATGAATCGGTTCTTGAGCCGGGTCTCTTCAAAGTACGCTTCGTATATCGGCTTATATCTTTCAGGGACTTCAGAATGCTGCGCGATTTCATTTGCCAACTCTCCTAATCTGGTATCAACTGACTCGAAATCTATGGCATCGAGTTTATCGTAGTGGTGGTCAGGCACGTCAATGGTTCCCTCAAGAAAAAGATGTTGCTGCTCATCAGCGTTTGCGGGCACAAAGGCGTTAACAGGACGAGTAATGGCTGCTTGGGCCTCATTAAAAATCTCAGCGGGCGTTCGAGATACGTTGAGCGTTTCCATAAGTTTTATATTATAGCAGTTTTTTACATATTTTTCAATAGATCAATATTTGTATTTTGGAGTAAATACAGATATAAACAAAGGATGCTCTGGATCATCGGAAAAGTCTTTACGGATTTTCAGCAATATCTTGATAATCACGCTATTCCTTATGGCGTGTTTGTTGATAAACAAAAACCCATATCCCTTCCGGATTCAGTACAGTCCCTAGCCCTGGATATGTCCTCGAAAGCAGCTACATTTGATTCTCTACAGGCATTACCTATTTCGCCAGACGTATCAGCCGTTATGACGGCCGGTTATGAACAATACGTCGTGCCAGCCGCTTGGATAAGCGAGTATTTTAAAGTACCGGGCCCTTCTATCAATGCTGCCATTGCTGCCACTAATAAGTCCGTAATGCGTAAAGCATTTATGGAACACGATACTTCCATTACTCCGCACTATCAGCAAGTCTCTTCATGGCAAGACGTAGAAAAGTTCATGGAATCACATTCATTCCCTGTTATGCTCAAACCCACAAATCTCATGAAAAGTCTGTTTGTGACTCAAAATTCGACGCCCGAAGAACTGCGGGACAATTACCGCCTCATGACAGAAGAACTTCCTAGGTTAAAGCAAGAACTCGGGCTCGTAGAAGTTCCTGGCATAATAATCGAAGAATGCATGGTCGGTTCCATGCACACGGTTGCCGGATTCGTTGACTCTCGAGGTGGTGTCACACTACTTCCCGAAATTGCAGATTGTATTACGGCCCAGAATCTTGGACTTAGTGATAATTACCTCTACAGCCGTACCTTGCCGACAACACTAAGCCAGGACGACCAGGCTTCAGTTCTCAGCGTAGCACGCTCTGGAGTACAAGCCCTTGGTCTGACGAGCTCTCCTTTGCACATCGAAATCATATTGATGACCACTGGGCCAAAAATTATAGAAATAGGGGCACGGATTGGTGGCTATCGTTCACGAATGTATGCGTATTCATGTGGGTTTGATATGTATCAGGCTTCGATAGATACTGCCCACGACCGACTCCTTCGGCCATGCGAGGCAGCAACAAAGAGCTGCGCTTTTATAGAGATATTCGCAGACATGCAAGGAACATTCACATCAATACAAAATCTTGACCAGCTTGATAATCTTAAAAACCTCATCAGTTTTAGCCCAAAACGAAAGCCTGGCGACCTCGTGGGTCCGGCCAAAATGGGCTATAGGGCTGCGCTCGTTATTATGCTTGGCGACGGCAACCTCACAAGCTTCCAAAAAGATGCTGAATATATTCGCGACAATTTAAAAGTTCTCGTATCCTGAAACTATAATTTTTCGCCCTATTGGGCGCCGTTCGCCACCCTGAGATATACTAGATAGATAATAAAGGCTATGAAACCAATAATACTCAGCATCATCGGTATAAAACCGCGTTGATTAAGACCGTTAGCCTTAAGCTTTTTCATTACCATTCATTATGCCCTAACAGAGGAAAAATGTGTAGGCCTGTGAAATAATAGATTGACATATTTACAAATAAATGTATAGTATTTTTACTATGTCATGCAGCACACACGAAACAAACGCCCTTGATGGCACTCCGGATCCTCAAAAGAGGCAACTTCCTATGTATACTCCTGGGCAACATGCGCCCAAGTACTTTGATATGCAAGATATGGAAAACCGTGGATTTCAGAGTTATTGGATAGGTCGTGCCATGCAAGTAGCTGAACAGCAAAAGAATGCATTGGCCGAAAGACTGGGAGCAGGCGCTTTAGTATTCTCACTAGAGTATCAGGCTCAACTTGAAAGCGATATGCAGAGAATCGATAGTACGATACAAGATTACGCTAAGATTATCGACCCCTCGCTTGAAAAATAGGCGGCGAAGCCCAGCTTTTTCTGTTATTCAAGTCAGTATCTGAGCATAAGAATAATTGACTTATTAGCAATTTGTATGTATAATAGTGATAATGGTTATACTATCACAAGAGAGTTCCGGCGTGCCGCTGCCGCCTCATGATGAAATCCGCGCACAGCTTGCCTATGATCGTATGACGAATGATCATCTTGCACAGCAAGTAGTC
This sequence comes from Candidatus Saccharimonadota bacterium, assembly GCA_028289265.1. Taxonomy (GTDB): domain Bacteria; phylum Patescibacteriota; class Saccharimonadia; order Saccharimonadales; family UBA4665; genus UBA4665. Next base: position 15,492 of record JAQGGU010000043.1, read on the forward strand.
AGCCAAAGCGTACAAATTGTCGGCCAACAGGAGCGTATTCAGGGCTTGGAATTACAAGCTACCCGTAATCCGGTAACACATCTGTACAATGAAGTCGGTTTCAATACGCGCCTTGATCAGATAAGGGAGACTCTACCCAATACCCCTATCGCGATCATTGAGGTAGACCTTGGAAACTTTAAGTTAATAAACGATAAGCTTGGGCACCCCGTAGGTGATACTGTATTACGGGCCGTGGGAGCTGGCTTTCGTGAGTCTGATGCCGAAATGTTAGTAGGACACCCTCATGGTGACGAGTTTAGAGTAGCGGCTCCTTTGGAAGCCCGTCAAAACCAAGAGTTATCCGACGAAGAACGCCTACAAGCCATGATAAACCGCCTGAAAGTAGTCGGCGAAATGCTAAAGGCTCAGATACCACAATTAGCCGCCCTAGGCTTCAGTATATCGGCTGGAGGCGCGATCCTACGACCTGGTATGGGATTGGCAGAAGTCATCCAAGAAGCTGACAAAGCTATGTACAGAGATAAACACGAGTACAAGGAAGCAATTTTTAAATCATTGCCACTCCGCCAGCGAATAGCCCACCATGTGGGCACCACACTACTCAAGTATAGTCGCGCGCAACCCAGTCGTTAGTGCCAGAACTTGCGCTTGGGCGTGCTTTCAGCACGGAAAGCTTGAAGTAATTCTTGCTGACGCTTAGTCAGTTTTTTCGGAGTCTCTACTATTATCGTAACGATATGAGCACCGCGTGTTTCGCCCTTGAGGCGTGGCACGCCGTGTCCGGATAACTTGAAGTCGCTACCGCTCTGTGTTCCGGCTGGCACTTTCATGCGTACTGGTCCATCTACGGTCTCCACTTCGATTTCCGTACCGAGCGCGGCTTCAACCATGTCAATGTGCTCGTCGCTCAATATTAAGTCGCCTTCACGAGTGAATTTCTTGTGGGGTTTTACGCGAATATTTACGTATAGGTCACCCTTGGGACCATTGGCAATCGCTTCACCGTGCTCTCGCAGGCGTATAGTAGCTCCATCATCAATGCCCGCAGGAATCTTGAGCATAATGCGCTGACTCTTTACACGCGTGCCCTTACCGTGGCAAACTGAGCAGGCTTTTTCAGGTACTTTACCTCGGCCATTACACTTCGGACAGATAGATGCCTGCTGGATGTTACCAAAGATAGTGCGCGTCACGTTCACTACCTGGCCGGAGCCGCCACATTGATCACAAGTCTGAAGCTGGTGTCCTGGTTCGACAGTCGTGCCTTTACAGTGCTCACAGGTATCTTCAATATTAAGGTTCAGTTCTGCTTCCGTGCCGAAGACGGCTTGCTCAAAGGTAATCTCTACACGAGTTTCGACATCTCTGCCCCGCTGTGCACGGCGTCCGGCGCCAGTTTGCTGACCACCACCGAAGAAGCTACTGAAAATATCGCCAAGACCAAGGTCGCCAAAGTCAAAATTGACGTTCTGCCCTTGTCCGCCATAGCCGCCAAATCCATCGAAAGGACTGCCGCCGCCGTTACCTCCCACTCCAGCATGGCCGAACTGGTCGTAGCGCTTTCGCTTGGCTTCATCCTTTAATACCTCGTAGGCTTCATTGACCTCTTTAAATTTAGCTTCATCACCTCCACGGTCCGGGTGGTGCTCAATAGCAGCCCGGCGAAATGCCTTCTTAATCTCATCTGCGCTGGCGCCCTTACTGACGCCCAATATATCGTAATAATCTCTTTTCGTTGCCATATGCTATTCAACCCTAGTTCGTTCTCGTATCCACCAGCTTATATCTGGTGAACGGTCCATTGTTTTATCAAGTATCTTACTCATTATACCTTCTACGCCTCTCGCCATTGTCAGTTTTTCTTGGTCGCCGCCCTGCAGAGACATACCATTCCGGAGTAGTGACGTAGTCGTACTATCATTATTGAGTACATGGCGCTCCCTCATATCGTGATCTCCAGACTGGATGTACCGTTCAAAGCAAGGCAAAAACAAGCTCTCTTCTTCCTGAAAGTAGGTAAAAGTCGATTGCACCATACCCCGCTTATCGCCATAGGCTACACCAATAGTATGATCAATTCCTACTGGCGAACCAGCCTCAAATTGTGCCAGCATTTGAAGGCTGTCTATCGCCAAGTACAGCCTATCGGCCGGTGTCATACCGCTGCGGATTACCTCTGCAAATGATGCCATGACTACCTCGGCAGTGCCTCCAACATGAAATCGTTCGTACCAAATAGTTCGGCTACTTCACGTGTGATAGCGAGGATGTCCAATTCAATGTTCTCCATGATGACCTTAACTTCTTCTATGCTTTTCTGTATAGGTAATATCTCAGCTCGTGCGATGAGTTGCTTACTGAATAGATGCTCAATGATATTCTGAGCCTGCTGCCAGCTTCTACAGCTAAGGACGAGCTCGGTTGCAGCATTACCCATGAACTTCCTCTTTCTTGAAAGGGCTGTAGGCATCCACTATATCCTGGCGAGAATACGTAATGGTCTGATCGGCTACTACTTGCAGGGCCGTATTCTTTTCTTCATCGAAGCACATGTAGATTATTTTCGTACCGGAGCGCTTGACAACTTCCAGAGCTGGAATCATATCCGCGTCAGAACTAAGCACTACGATAGTCTTAGCACCGTCATGCACGGCCGCAAGGACCATTTCAGTTGCCATACGCACATCGACGCCCTTTTCCTGAAGTATCATCGTCCGGCGGCCACAGTGATAGCAGGGAGCATTCTCGTGAACCTTAAGGAGTCCGGCTTTTACGACGCGGACGCCTTGGTTTGTTAGCTCAGCAATCCACCTGCGGTGCGATTCCTGGATAGTGTCAATCTGATCGCGCAATCTCTCGGGTATATCAAAATCGGGCTGGCGGATACGGGTCGTAAAGTAGGATATTTCTTCCGGCGTTTCACCAAGCGCATCAGTAACAAGCTTACGAATATCAGACCTGAAGTAATCCTCACTATTCTGTATTCGGTTGGCGTTCAGCAGGACTGAAACTAGCCTGTGCCGCATATTCTCACCGTCAATGTATACTTTCATACTCGTCTCAT
>JAQGGU010000087.1 GCA_028289265.1 Candidatus Saccharimonadota bacterium
GCTACAAGTCCGATAAGAGCAAGCGTGACGAGCTCTAGAAGTATCATCACTACAGCCACCCATGCTGGCAAATTTTCTTCATTATCAGGCGAAAGATAACTACTCGTGACCAACGAGACTAACAACATTGGCCAAATAGCTATCTTTCTTATTGCTCCCAAAAGCTTCATAACCAAACTATATGCCAGCCTACTATTGTAAGGCTATACTAATGAGGTGAGTTACTACTACAAAGTCTTAGTCGGCAGTGCCCAGTATCATGGGAATGAAGCCCTGACGTATGCCAGTGACGAAGATCTACCTATCGGGTCTATTGTGCGAGCACCACTGCAAAGAATATCGGCGCTCGGTGTTGTAACCGAGATAGTCGGAAAACCTTCTTTTAAAACGAAGAACATCTTAGAAACATTTGAGCTCCCTCCCCTACCAGCCAATCTTGTCGGGGTCATCACGTGGTTGCGCACCTACTACCCTGCACCGCTCGGCCAAACCACTTTATCAATCTTGCCCAGCCAACTTACACCCAAACTTATCGATGAAATACCCGGGCTTCAAGAACCCATAGCTATAGCAGACATGGAGTTGCCGCCACTCACCACCGAGCAGCAGGACGTATTAGCAAAGACCGAGAAAACTGATACGTATATTTTGCATGGCGATACCGGCACCGGCAAAACACGCGTCTATGTTGAGCTTGCCAAAAAAGCAGTAGCAAGCGGCCATAGCGTCATTGTGTTAACGCCTGAGATCAGCCTTACTTCGCAATTAGCGCAGAGCTTCCAGCACGTATTTGGGAAACGCGTTGTGGTCGTACATTCTGGACTGACACCTAAAGCTCGCCAAACAGTCTGGTTAACGATCCTAAAAAGCACCGAGCCGCTGATTATTCTAGGGCCACGCTCTGCTCTTTTCACGCCTGTAAAATCACTAGGGCTCATCGTCGTGGACGAATCACACGAGCCAGCATATAAGCAAGAGCAAGCGCCGCATTACCATGCCGTACGCGTAGCCTCCCAGCTAGCACATATGCACTCCGCCACATTGATTTTAGGTTCCGCCACGCCTTCCATAACCGACTACTACATTGCCCAGCAAAAACACAAAGCGATCCTTCGCATGAAGCAACCTGCACGGGCCAATGAAAATTCAAAAGTAACCACTGAAATTGTTGACCTCAAAAACCGTGATAATTTTACGCGTTCGCAGTACCTGTCGAATCAGCTCATCGCATCGGTCAAAGAAAGCATGGCGAAGGGCGAGCAAAGCCTGCTCTACCTCAACCGCCGTGGCACCGCCCGCGTCATCCTTTGTAATAACTGCGGCTGGCAAGCAGTCTGCCCGCACTGTGATTTGCCGCTTACGTATCACCATGATGTACACACCCTACAGTGCCATACCTGCGGGTATTCCCAGTCCACTCCCACGTCTTGCCCGGAATGTAAAAATACAGAAATCGTCTTTAAAGTCGTCGGCACTAAAGCAATCGAGGAAGAAGTCGGACGACTCTTTCCGCAAGCCCGTGTCATGCGATTTGATACTGACAATAAAAAGGCCGAGCGATTTGAGCAGCACTATGAAGCTGTCCGAAATGGCGAAATCGACATCCTGGTTGGCACGCAGTTGCTTGCTAAGGGGCTCGACCTGCCAAAGCTTACGACACTTGGCGTAGTGATTGCTGATACGTCACTCACGTTTCCTGACTATTCAGCAGAAGAACGTACTTATCAATTACTGAATCAGGTAATCGGGCGCGTAGGGCGGGGGCACTCAGCTCATGAGAAGATTATAGTCCAGTCATACGACCCAACACGTCCCGTCATTACTGCCGCACTTACAAATGACTGGGACACGTTCTATGCAACCGAAACCAGGGAGCGTGAATTGTTCACCTTCCCGCCATTTTGTTATGTCCTCAAACTAGCTTGCCGGATGGCATCAAACAAAGCCGCAGAGGCCAAAGCTGAACAATTTTTGTACTCAGTAAGAGAAATGGGGTTACCCCTGTTAATTGATGGTCCTACACCCTCATTTCACACCAAAATAGCAGGAAAGTTTGAGTGGCAGCTCATAGTCAAAAGCAAGCGGCGAGACGCCCTTTTGGGGGTGATAAAAGCTCTCCCGAAGTCCGGCTGGACCTACGATATCGACCCTATCAACTTACTCTAGTTTTCCGGCCTATTAAGCAGCCGCGCCGCATACATCGGAACACATGATAAAAAGAAGAATTCATGAAAGTGTGTCAAAAATGGATTATCAGGTTCATTAAAAATTTTAGAGTATGCCAGTCCTGCCAAAAAACAACCAACACCTAGCTTAGACATGAGCTTTTGTTGTCGAACCAATTCAGTGATATTTTCATGAGAATGCGGATCGAAATCTGGTCGATTGGAAAACTCCATGTATTCTTCGGGACTCATATCATGTAATATACGCCTCTGGCGTAGCAGTCACCAGAGTCTATAGTCTGTTATAATAATGCGGATATGACAAAAGATAATATTATAACCCTACCCAATCCACACCTTCGGCAGCGGTCTCAAAAAGTAAACTTTATAACCCCGGAAATCGAAAAATTAGTAGCCGACATGGAAGCTGCGACTATCGACTGGGAGGAGAGTCGTGCCCATGAAGTTGGCGTCGCGCTTGCCGCGGTGCAAATTGATGTACTCAAACGCGTCGTAGTAGTACGGAACGACTTCAACAACAAAGACGATCACACGTTCACTGTATTCATAGACCCTGTCATTACAAAGTATGAAGGCAAAATTGAGACAGATTACGAAGGTTGTCTGAGCGTGAAGAATGTCTATGGCAAAGTCCCCCGCCATACCAAAGTTCGCGTCAAAGCCATAGGCCTGAACGGAAAAGAGTTCCGCGTCACCGCCGAGGGCTTTTTAGCACGTATCTTCCAGCATGAGATAGACCACACTAATGGCGTCGTATTCATCGACCACATCAAAGATGACCCGAAGGCTTTCTATCAGCTTGCTGAAAACGGCGAACTCAAAGCCCTGGATTACGAAAAAGATATCCAGGATAACCCTGAACTCTGGGAGGACTAAGTATATGGCCGGAGACAAACCTTCAATAGTTTTCTTCGGCAGCGGGCCCGTCGCAGCTAATTCACTTGAGCTTTTATCAGCATACTGCGATATAGAAGCCGTTATCACTAAACCTCAACCGGCGCATCATAAGGAAGCCTTCCCTGTCCTGGCGCTCGCCGAACGAATGGGGCTAAAAGTACTTACACCCTATGGCAAGAAAGAGCTATCCGAGCTATTTGCCACCAAACCTGTCACTAGCAAGCTGGGAATTGTCATTGACTACGGTTTTATTATCAATCAGGATGTCATCGACTACTTTCCTCTAGGTATTATCAACAGCCACTTCTCGATTCTTCCAGAGTGGCGGGGTGCCGACCCTATCACTTTCGCCATCCTGAGCGGTCAGGATGTTACTGGCGTTAGCCTGATGGTCATTACAGCCGGCATGGACGAAGGACCGCTCATAGCTTATGGAGAACATCCCCTAGAAGGTACGGAGACTACTCCACAGCTTACCGAAAGCCTCATTCAGCTGAGCGATGCCCTTTTACGGGATGAGCTTCCCAGGTATATCAATAAGCAGATAACAGCACCGCAGAGCATGACGGGACGAGAAGTTTCCTATTCCCGAAAACTCACAAAGGCCGACAGTATTCTTGATTTTACAAAGCCCGCCGACCAGTTAGAGCGCGAAATCCGCGCCTATGCCGAATGGCCAAAGAGCCGTACAGTACTAGGTGATAAGGAAGTTATTGTCACCAAAGCGCATCTTTTGCCTCAAAACGTAAGCAAAATAGGTACTATATGGCTAGGGGCTAAGCAGTTTGGATTTCAAACTAGCCATGGAATACTAGTTGTTGATGCGCTGAAGCCAGCCGGTAAGGGCGAGATGACTGCCGAAGCATTCCTTGCCGGTTACAAACATCTGTTAGAACAATAAACCACAGCTTGCAGTCAACGGCGCGCCATGTATTTAGCTTTTTGTCTTATGAAGCATACTGCGCAATCAATTCGTGTGCCTTGTTTTGTATATCCTGGTTTACGAATTGCATAGTACCATCTCCGGTAAGTCCTACATCGCCATTTTGCATATCATACGTGCCATCATGGCCGTTAATTAGTATGAAATCATCGCCAAATCCCTTTTGGTGCGCATATTCCCTTAAATCAACGAAAGCCTTATGAGCACCGCTTCCATTAAAATGACCTTCTCCAAGCTGATGATGCC
>JAQGGU010000072.1 GCA_028289265.1 Candidatus Saccharimonadota bacterium
CAGCGTGTCGCCATTGCCCGCGCCATGCTCAAGAACGCGCCGATACTCGTGTTAGATGAAGCCACCAGCGCACTCGATAGCGAGAGTGAGGTATTGATTCAAGACGCCCTATGGAAACTCATGGAAGGCCGCACGGCCATAGTCATTGCACACCGCCTGAGCACGAATCAAAAAATGTACCGAATCATTGTGCTCTACCAAGGTCAAATCGACGAGGAAGGCTCACACAAGGAACTCATTCAGGCGCAGGGAATCTATGCAAAACTCTGGAGCCATCAAAGTGGCGGATTCATAGAGGAATAGTAGGTGTACACTAGATGCATATGCCAACACGCAAACCCTCAGTTGATTTGCTAACGCTTAAGCACTTCTGGAAAGTAGGGACTTTGTACCGTAAAGAGTTCCTACTTTACTGGTTTACCATTGTATCGGCGCTAGGTATAAGTCTCGCTGTGCCGTACTTAATCGGTAAAACACTGGGGAACTTAACCGTACCGGGCGAACAAGTCGACCACTATATATACGCATTGATAGCCGTCAGTGCCATCAGCGTTTTGGCCAACCGAATCTCATACGACAGCCTTTTCATGCTCCAGGTCAAAGTGATGTCTTATCTGCAGACAGAAGTATTGAATGCCCTTATGAACCGAAGCGCAGGTTTCCATAATAACCGCGTCTCCGGCAAACTTGTGTCTGATGCCGCTGATTATCCTTCAGCCTACAACCAGCTTTCCAATGCATTCTTCATAGACATCATCCCGTTCGGCCTGATTATTGTCCTCGGCATTATCCTAGTTAGCATCAATTCACCTCTCATTGGCCTCGTGATATTGCTTATGACCGCGCTAGCGATTGGCTCGACAATCAGGTTCAGGCGCCGAATGACCACAAAACGTATTCAGCGCCAAGCTGCTTCAAAAAATCTGACAGCACACCTGGCTGACACTATTATCAACAACCAGACAGTCAAAGCATTCGGAAATGAAACTGAGGAAATCGGCCGCCATCAAGTGCTCAATAAAAAGCTAGCCAAATTACGGGCCCAGGACTGGAGAGAGTTAGCAGTTGACGGGAGCTACCGGGTATTCGGACTCTTATTTTTTCAGATAGCTTTTATTATTGTCGTTGTACACCAGGTCCGAAATGATCCGGCATTACTGGCAACCGGCATATTTGCATTCTCGTATACCATGACTATCAGCAACCGTCTCTTTCAGATTGGCAACATGATGCGTACCGCTGAGGAAGCCCTGCTTCTCGCGATGCCAATTACTGAAATGCTGCAAGAGAATCCCGAGATTCAAGATGCACCCGACGCAAAAGAGCTCGTAGTTCGCGAAGGAAGAATAGTATTTAAGGACGTCATCTTTTATTACGATGACAACCCAAAACACGATAAAGTTTTTGCTAACTTAAATATCACCATTAAGCCTGGAGAAAAAATTGGTATCGTCGGTCCAAGTGGCGGCGGCAAATCCACTCTCACAAAACTTATGCTACGGTTTGAGGATGTCCAAAACGGACACGTAATAATCGACGGTCAAAACATTGCAGACATTACCCAGACCAGCCTGCGTAAAGCCATCGCCTACGTTCCGCAAGAGCCGCTACTATTTCACCGCTCTATAAAAGAGAATATAGCATACGGTAGGCCCGACGCGGCCGATAAGGACATCGAGCACGCTGCCCGCCTGGCTAATGCCCATGCGTTCATAACAAAGCTGCCGGACGGCTACGATACCATAGTTGGCGAACGCGGCGTCAAACTATCCGGCGGCCAGCGCCAGCGCGTCGCCATCGCCCGCGCCATGCTCAAGAATGCACCGATACTCGTGTTAGATGAAGCTACCAGTGCGCTCGATAGCGAGAGTGAAGTCGCCATCCAACAAGCTTTATGGAAACTTATGCAGGGTCGTACGACTGTTGTTGTTGCGCATCGTCTCAGCACCATTCAGCGCCTCGACCGTATTATTGTGCTCGATGGCGGAAATATCGCGGAAGAAGGCACCCATGCAGACCTCTTACAGCGCAAAGGACTCTATGCGCGGCTATGGAGCCATCAAAGTGGTGGTTTTATCAACGAATAGACAAATCATTAAAAACGGCGGCACCTTGGAGGTGCCGCCGAGTTAACTCAACAATAAAATACTACTCCCCGTGAGACTGGGAACCGGCTTTACCACCGGGCTGGTTTTCTGCTGCTTGGCTGTCCTTGTCATCTTCTGGTGAACCATTATCAGAAGGTACTTCAGCAGCTTCGACTTCTTCCACGTCGCCACCGGCTGCGTCGTTAGCAGCAGCGACGGCGCTTGGCTCATACACAGTCGCGATAACGGTTTCAGGTTCGGTCTTCAACTCCACGCCATCAGGTATGTTAAGCTCTGCGACGGTGATGTGGTCACCGACTTCAACCAGCTTTTCAGCGTCGTAAGTCAGCTCGTCGGGAAGGTTGGTCGCAGTGGCTTCAACGACAACCGTTGAGACGTTGCTAATGACAAGGAAACCGGAACGTTCTGCTGGAGAAGCGTCGTTACCCTCAGCGTATGCAGCGTGTACGGGGATCTCAGCTTCCACTTTTTCATTGGCCTTAACGGCACCGAATACAACGTGGCGCAAGGTGTGCTTCTTTGGCTCAAAATCAATAGTCTTGATAAGGGCAACGTAGTTTTTGCCGCCTGCCTTGAGCGAGATTGGGTGGTGCTTACCCGCCTGCAGGTAAGCCTTTAGTACGACTCGGCGGTCGCCCTGTACGAGAATAGAGTCCTTGCCATGGTCATGGATAACCGCAGGAATGACGCCTTCGGTGCGCAAGTGCTTGACAGCTTTACCTGTTACGCTGCGCGCTTCTAATGTAAGTTCAATCTTATCTTGTGACATAAATGGTTTCCTTCTTTTAACAAGTTACTAACAGGCTTAATCTTATTATTTTAACAGATTTAGAAACTTATGAATAGAGTAGAAGTCTGACTCGGGAATGGTTGACAGGATAAATATGGCCTCACCTAGACTATTGCCCTAAAGGGGGTTAAACTATAAAAACATGTCTATAGATAAATATATCCTCGGTGGCGGTCTCCTAGCTATAGGCCTTACCGTATTTGCCGAGTCCGGGCTGCTTATAGGATTTTTCCTGCCAGGTGACACTCTATTATTTGGTGCGGGCATCCTCGCGGCACAGGGGGTTCTTCCCATAGAATGGCTGATAGTCACAATTGTGGTCGCCGCTATAGCCGGAGACAATGTAGGCTATACTATTGGCAGAAAGTTCGGCCCGAGATTGTTTAAACGCAAAGATGGCATAATATTCCGCCAGGAGTATTTACGCCGAGCCGAAGAATTCTATCAAAAACATGGTGGCAAAACCATTATCCTTGCCCGCTTTGTACCAATCGTGCGCACGTTCGCTCCTGTAGTTGCAGGGATTGGTACTATGTCCAGAAAGAAATTTTTTGCCTACAACGTCATCGGTGGACTCTTGTGGGGCATAAGCTTACCGCTCGCAGGATATTACATTGGTAGTAAGTTGCCTTGGCTGGAACACTACATCGAACCCGCAATATTGGCCGTAGTCGTCTTAAGTATAGGTCCAGCACTTATCCATTTATTACGGAACGATATGTTCCGAGCCGCCGCCGCCAAAAAAATTCGTAACGGTTTTCGTAAAATAACCCTTCGTCCCTAGTCGAAGAAGAGTATAACCAGGACAGTAAAGCCTTAACGGGAAAATCACGAATCCTTTTTAGCTGAAGACGGGTTACTTAAAGCATTCGCTTGAGGAACTGGCCGGTGTAGCTGTCAGGAACTTTGGCGACCTGCTCTGGAGTACCCTCGGCCATGACACGGCCACCACCCGCGCCGCCTTCAGGACCCATGTCTATCAGCCAGTCAGCATTCTTGATGACGTCCAGGTTGTGCTCGATAATGACCATGCTATTACCTGCGTCCACAAGTGCGTGCAGCATATGCAGCAACTTATCGACATCCGCCATGTGCAAGCCTGTCGTTGGTTCGTCAAGGATATACAATGTCTTACCTGTTGCACGGCGTGACAATTCCGTCGACAGCTTGATTCGCTGTGCCTCACCGCCCGACAAGGTT